>CAJUCG010000045.1 GCA_910585065.1 uncultured Lachnospiraceae bacterium | reverse complement strand
TTCCTGGAATAAAAACAGTGCCACCACATTTGGCACCATCGTCGCGACAGCACATACCTTGATTACGGACAGATCATAATATGGCACAGCGAGAAACAAAATAAGAAAATAGGCCTCCACCATCGCACCAAAGCAGCCGGGTGTGCCGACCACAATCACGATGGTCCCAAGTACGGGCAAAGCGGATATGTACAAATATTTTGCGTACTTTCCAAGACTTTTTTCCAGTGCCCGAACTAAAAGACCAAAGAGAGTAACTAACAGTACAATGCAATCTCTTGTGGTTCCCCCATTAAACAGCAGGACATACAAAAACGCTACACCGGGGATAACGGACAAAAAAATAAACATAATCAAATTCATGCGCTTTTCCTCGCCCTTTAAAATCTCCAGATTCATAAAAATTCTCCTTTCTGTCGCGTAATTTTTTAACTATAATAAGAATGCCTTTTAGCTTATTTTACCAAATAATAGAGAAAATTGCAAGATCCTAATCAGCATTTTCAACAAAGCAATATCTTTATTTCAACAAGATGGTTTCAACAGAGGTGTTTTTTATATTGCTCTCCAAGTCATTCTGGATCTTAAAAAAACATAAACTTCCGAAAGAAATCGAGATTTGCTTGACACTTCCCCCACTTTTTTAGTATGATAGATATACAATAAGCGTGAAAAGGGCATAAGGGAAGCAAAAGGATTTTGAACGTTACCCCTTTCACACAATCAGTTTGCGCTGCAAGCGCGAACATGGGCGGATTAGCTGCTCCCGAAAAGATGGTCGCAGCATAACCGCAAGTGCAGAAGCATTGCATGGACCTGTATTGTTTAGACTATGCAGTGCTTTTTTGATCAAAACAGGAGGTATTTGCCCATGGTGGAAAACATTATCTTTGAAGTCACCCCACAAATTGATAAACTTTCGCATATCTGTATGGAGCGCGACAGGATCGATACTAATCTGTATAAAGATTATGATGTCAAGCGCGGTCTGCGCGATCTGAACGGAAAAGGCGTGCTGGCCGGACTGACCAATATTTCCGAGGTCTATGCCAAGCGCAAGGAAAACGGGCAGGAAATTCCATGTCCGGGCGAACTTTACTATCGCGGTTACAATGTAAAAGAACTGACAAAGGGATTCTTAGACGAAGATCGCTTTGGCTTTGAGGAGGTTGCTTATCTCTTGCTTTTTGGGGAACTTCCCGGAAAACATGATCTGGAAGAATTTTTTGCAGAACTTGGAGAACGCAGACAATTACCGCAGAATTTTTTCCGCGATGTTATTATGAAAGCACCCGCAGAGAACTTAATGATCTCGCTTTCCAAAAGTATCCTCACCCTCTATTCCTACGACGACGCAGCGGAGGATACCTCATTTCAAAATGTGATGCGCCAATGTCTGAATCTGATCAGTCAGTTTCCGATGCTCGCCGTCTACAGCTACAACGCTTACAGCCACAGCGTCGGCAATTCCCTCTATATTCATCCGCCCAAAATAGAGCTTTCAACTGCGGAAAATATTTTGACCATGCTGCGCCCCGACCAGTCCTACAGCAAAGTAGAGGCGAAGGTGCTAGATCTCGCACTGATTCTTCATATGGAACACGGCGGCGGCAATAATTCTTCTTTTACCACGCGCGTTGTGACCTCCTCCGGCACAGATACATATTCAGTTATGGCGGCGGCGTTAGGCTCATTAAAGGGACCTCGTCACGGCGGCGCGAATATCAAGGTTATGCAGATGTTTGAAGATATGAAGAGGGAACTGACCCGCTGGGATGACGAGAACCAGATTATAGATTATCTGCGCGGTATTCTAAACAAAGAACGATTCGATCACACTGGACTGATCTATGGAATTGGACATGCCGTCTATTCCATCTCGGATCCGCGCGCGGAGATTTTTAAAAAATTTGTCGGCGAACTCGCGCACGCAAAGGGCAAAGATGAGGAATTTGCTCTGTATCAGACCGTGGAACACCTCGCGCCGCAGCTGATTGCCGGACAGCGCAAGATGTATAAGGGAGTTAATACCAATGTGGATTTTTACAGTGGATTTGTTTACCATATGCTGGGGCTGCCACTGGAACTTTACACCCCGATGTTCGCGATAGCGCGTATTGTAGGATGGAGTGCGCACCGCTTAGAAGAGATTGTTTCCGGCGACAAGATTATCCGTCCGGCCTACGTCAATGTACATGAGCGCAGACCGTATGTACCGATGGATCAAAGACCGGAAATATAAATTTTCTCTATGCAACAATATTTTTCACCCATGTCCTTCGCTTTAACAGGATAAATCCGATCACCGCCTTGATGAGATCTGCTAAGACGCAGCACAGGTACATTGGCAGGATTGGCATGGAGGTAAAATGTGCCAGCGAGTAGGCGATCGGGATGCTGACCACCCAGACAAAAACGCTGTCAAACAAAAAGGTGATAAAAGTTTTTCCGCCGGAACGCATGGTGAAATAAGAGGCATGGTTAAATGCGTTTAGCGGCATACAACAGGCAGAAATAAGCAGCAGCCCAGTTGCAATGCGGCGCACCTCGGCTTCTGTATTATAAATGCGCGGGATAAAGGGCGCGGCCGCCGCTAAAAACGCGCCTAGAATCAGGCAACTCATTATGGAAAAGACAATCATCTTGCGGTCGGTATCGACCGCTTTTTCCGTTTCTCCTGCCCCAAGCTGTTGTCCGACAATAATCGCGATGGCACTTCCAAGTGACAGGAAGACGACATTGAACAGATTGGATGCCGTGGAAAAAATATTGACTGCTGCCACCACCGAAAGCCCTCGCACGGAGTAGCACTGGTTCATTGTCGCCATGCCAAAAGACCAGAGTGCTTCATTGGCAAGCAGCGGTGTGCCAGTCACCGCAACCTTTCGAACCAACGCACCTGGCACAGCCCAAGTATGGTAGACATTTTGGAAAATATTGGTAATTCGATGTTTCCCGTGAACCGCAATCAAAATGATCGCCGTTTCCACAAAGCGTGAGATCACAGTTGCAATGGCGGCACCCGCTGCCCCCAGACGCGGTGCGCCAAACTTTCCAAAAATCAAAATATAGTTAAAGAATAAATTGACTAAGACCGCCACAATCCCCGCTTTCATCGGCAGCTTTGTCTCCCCTGTATCGCGCAGTGTACTCGCGTAACTCTGCGCTACGGCATAGGGCACCAACCCAGCTAACATCACATACAGATAACTTTTCCCATAGGCGAGCGTCCGCGCGATATCTCCGCCCGTGCCGTCCTCATTTAAATATAGAGAAATTAAAACTTCCCCCTTAAAATAAAACAGAGCGATCGCAGCGGCTGTTAAAATCATACTTAAAATAAGCTTAAAGCGGAAGGTATTGCGCACTCCCTCCCTGTCGCCGAGTCCATGATACTGCGCCCCAAAAATAGACGCGCCCGAAACGCCGCCAAAAATGGTGATATTAAAAACCATAAAAAGCTGGTTGGCAATGGCAACACCGGACATTTGTTCTGTGCCGATTCTCCCAACCATAATATTGTCCAACAAACTTACAAAATTTGTAAATCCATTTTGAATAATCATCGGCAGGGAAATAGTCAAGACCATTTTGTAGAACGCTTTATCCCCAATATATTTTTTCCATCTTCTTTTTCTTTGCATTTTTTTATCCTCCTCTCTTCCTGCGTCCTACTACCATAACTTGTTTTCTTTTTTTTGTCAATGTCTTTTCTCATATTGTTTTTGGTTTTATATTGCCAAAACCAGCCTGCATATCAAAACAAAGATGCCAATAGTATAATTCTAAAAAAACATCCGAAATTTCTTTAAAAGAAATTTCGGATGCCTCCTAAAATACATAGCGGCGAAGAGAAATCCGCCTTGCCTTGCATATAGTCTTGTGACGGCATTTTGGGCAGTAGATACGTCGGCAGTCATTTCCCACAGGCAGGGCAAACAACGCCTCCCCAACCCCGACATCAATTCTCATATAACAATCCTTGCAGATATAAGTGTACGCTTTTGTAATCCAATTTCCCAATAAAATCAGCCCGCCAACTAACGCACCCACACCAATACAGAGCAGAAAATTTCCTGCAAATAATCCGTACAGCCCAAGAAGCACTCCAACCACAATAAGTATAATCGAACCTGAAAACATTATCTGATACTTATTCATCAAAACCACCGTTTCTTTAAAATAGGATATATTTTCCAAAAAAATCCTTTTTAATCCATATAATACTATTTGTGATTACTATTATACAAATTGTGATTTTTGTTGTCAAGAAAATTTTTGGAATTTATGGCGTTACAATTCCATTACCTGACGGATTTCTGCCTTCTGATCCTTTGAAGTTTCTGTCTGCTCTTTTTCGTCCTTTTTGCTTGTGCGGAAAGGTGCCATCGGCAGTCCATTTTTGCCAAAATAATTTACTTCTCCAAAATTTGTCCAGCAATACCTTGCATAAATCGGTTTGTCCACTCCCTCTGCTGAGAGCCAAAGTACATTTTTCTGTCCTGCATCCCGCACCGCTTCGGCAGGCACAAATTTTTTATCCGCGCCCGCAAT
Organism: uncultured Lachnospiraceae bacterium; assembly: GCA_910585065.1. Classification (GTDB taxonomy): domain Bacteria; phylum Bacillota; class Clostridia; order Lachnospirales; family Lachnospiraceae; genus RGIG4057. The sequence continues at coordinate 12,248 of CAJUCG010000045.1, read as the reverse complement.
CTCAAATCCTGCCCTTGATGTAAGAGGTGAACTGTTCTCTTTATCCGCGCCCTTCTCATCACTTACTATCGTTGAACCAGTGTGTCCTGGAATGCCATCTGTCCGGATTTCAAAACCATCCTTGGCACAGTCAAAACGAACAAGAAGTTCTCCGCCGCATGGCACCACATCCTTAAAAACTGGTCCGAACGCGCGCTTTTTCGTACATAAGCCATATACCAGCCACATGGCTTGGAGTGCTAACCGCTCTCCCACAGCCTCCTTTTCTTTCGGGTGGATTTCGTTGAACTCGCCCAGATCCAATGTCACAGCAATCCCTGTATTTTTCACCGTTTCAAATACCCGCATCTGCGCCTCGCGGATAAGGCACCAGTGCTTGTAGTCCGGATCTGCCGCATAGCGGTGCATTGGAAGCTGCACCATCAAAAATGGCAGAGTTATATCTTCCCAGTCCTCCCTCCATTTCGCAATCAATTCACGCAGCAGACGCTCATACATTTTCGGCTTATGATCATCGCTCTCCCCCTGATAATACAAAAATCCCCGCAGTGTATACGGCATTACGCGCTGCAGCATACACTCGTAAAGTCCCGCCGGACGGAATGGATTGATGCAGCCCATAGGACCTGGCCACTTGTTTTCCCCGCAGCGGCGTATTACCTCATCCCAGGACATGGCAGGATCTTCGGCATAGCAAAGTGAGGCGCGCTCATTCCACTCTGCATCATATTTTTCATAGGCGCGATATTCTGCAATCTGTACTTCCTCGCTTTTTCCCGCAATCGCCGCTTCATAATCATCGATATAGGTTTTTAACTCGCAGTCGCGAGAGAGTGTGTCCTGATCCATCCAGCAGCTCGCCGAGGTTCCCCCCCAGTTGCAGCCGATTACCCCGACCGGAAAACCAAGTTCCGCCGACAGACGTTTTGCAAAGAAATATCCCACAGCCGACCAGCATTTTGCACGCTCCCTGTCAAAGGTAACCCACGAAGAATTACGCTCCCCCTCAAAAAATTGCTCATCCATATGGGCATTTTTTTGCGTGTAGTAAAAGCGCACACCGGGATCTTTATCATTTTCCAAAAATTCCCTTCCACCCCGGCAATTTTGCAGTTCAAATTCCATATTGGACTGCCCGCCCGCCAGCCAGACCTCACCCACTACCACATCCACAAAAGTATAGGTTTTCTCGCCGCAGCTTACCGTCATCGTACTTCCTGCAAATCCATCTCCATCCGGATCATCCGGCATTTCTTTGCTTGTCCGCTTTACGCTTGCCGCCATCGGCGCGAGAACGGCACACCAGTGTCCACTTTCCACAGCCGCTTCCACACGCTGACCGCGAAACTCCACTACAACAATATTTCCGTCTTCCCCCCAGCCAAAGATTTTTACATTTTTTCCCCTCTGCAATACCATATGGCTTGAAAATACTGCTGCCACACGAAATTCTGCCATAGATTATTTCCTCCTCTTTTAAATTGCTATTATTTTATAGTTTTAGACTTCTCCTATATACTTTTACACCATAGCCGGGCAGAATAATCTCACCATCTTCCCTCGCGCCCGAAAGCAACTCATCCATCGGGAAGTTCAGCGTAATTTTTGCCTCATTCTTCGTGTAGTTTAGCACAAAAATATAATCTGTCGCCTCCTTGCGGCGCACAGCAAACTCACAAGTTTCCGGAACACACAAGATCTGTTCTAACAGCTCAGTTATCGAAAGTTTATCAAGAAAATATTTTACTGTGTCTACATCAAATGTGCTTCCGTAGTAATATGCCTTGCCCGCACCGAACGAATTGCTGGTAAGTGCCGGCTCACCCGCATAAGATCCGCCCTCATAGCGCGCAAGTACCTTTGCATTCTCTCCGACTGCCGCTAACATATCCCGAAAGATCGGGGCGGTAAGTTTTACGCCATCCCAGACAATGCGCACATCCGCCTCATCCGGCGCGGCTAATGAATATTCCGGCACATCCGCCCCTGTCAGATAGGAAGCGAGCCCCGGAAGCTTTTCTGTCACACAAAAGCCCCGCTGATCTTTCTGTCCAGTACGGCAGCCGAACACGATTTTTCCGCCCGCAGCTACATAATTTTCCAAAAGCTTCATTCTCTGCGGGGTCAGAATTTCCGGGTGCGGATAAAACAGCATGGAGTAGCGCGCAAGCTGCCCGGCACTTACAAAGTCATCCAGATAAATATAGTCAAACATAATATGTCTCTGCTGCAGCGCGACAAAGAGTGCGTCCTCACTCGGACGCTGGATCCGCCCATGCCAGTGATCCACTTCTGCATCCCAGACATTATCATAGTCGCGCAAAATCGCCACCCGCGCATCATAGCGGCCACCCGCAACTTCCTGCAGCCGCTCAAGTTTTTTCGCGATCTCTTTTAGTTCCAAAAGTCTTCTGTTTTCCCTGCCGGAATAATCTAAAATTCCATGCCAGTACATCTCCGTTCCAAACGGACAGGTGCGCCAGCGAAAATAGCTGATATAGTCCGCGCCATGCGCAATGCTCTGCATGGTCCAGAGCGTCATCTGTCCCGGGCGCGGTGTCGGTGCCTCCATCGAAACATTCCAGCCGTTCGCGCCGCTCTGCTGCTCCATAATGCCAAATTTCGGCGAGATCGAGCGCGTCTCGGTCAGATTTCTGCTCCACCACCGATCTTTCATTGGCTCATCCGGGCGAAACCCGTCCACGCAATACCCAAAATTTGGGTAGGAGTCATAAGTATAAAAATCCAGATTATCCCTTGTCAATTCATGGTTGTCAATATGTCCAAACATTCCATTCGTCGTGATAAAATCGCCCGGTTTTAGATATCCCCGCAAGATATCCGCCTGCATCGCAGCAAAAGAGCATACGCTTTCCGAGATAAAGCGAATATAATCCAGCTCCAGGTGTGGGTTAACCGCCCCAGTATTTGTCCGGCGCGGCACATACACCTCAGAGAAGGCGGTGTACGTCTGGTTCCAAAATACCGTTCCCCACGCCTCATTTAAGCGTTCCACCGTGCCATATTTTTCTTTTAGGAACCGGCGAAACGCAAAAGTATCACTCTCCGAATAAAATGCCCAGTTCTCGCAGTTAAACTCATTGTCGATCTGCCAGCCAATAACCGCCGGATGCCCCGCATAATGCCTTGCGATATGCTCCACAATATTTGCACAGTACTCCCGATAAACCGGTGAGTTATAATTGTAATGCCTTCTGGAGCCATGATGGATAAGCGCACCGTCGCGTGTCGCGTTTAGAACTTCCGGGTAAGTTTCGGTCAGCCAGGCCGGAGGGGTTGCTGTCGGGGTACAAAAAATCACTCGCATCCCCATTTTCTCTGCCAGATCAAGAAAATCATCGAAAAATTCGTAGGTATACTCCCCCTCGCGCGGCTCAATTTTGTTCCAGGCAAACTCCGCCACGCGCACGACCTTAATCCCCGCCTCCCCCATACGGCAAAGATCATCTGCCCACATTTCCCGCCCCCAATGTTCAGGGTAATAGCAGGTGCCAAGCGTAATATTGCTGCCATCTAAAAGTTTTGTCATAACCTATCTCCTATTTTTAGTTTTGTATATCTCTTTCCCATATCCAAACCAGTGATAAAATTTTCTTCACTTCTTAAAATTTCATCGGGTACTGTGCAGGGACATACTGCTTTTAAATATCCCTTCCAAAGAAATTGGCATTTTTTGAAAGGCGCACTAAATCTTTTACTTCCTCTACGGGAAGTTTGGAAAAGTTTGCCAGTTCCTGTGCATCCGGTAGCACGCCATTTTCTTTTGCCATATGTTTTGCCGCCTCGTGCAAAAGTCCTAATTTTGCAATAATGCGTTCCTGCTCATCGCTGTCCGTGACTTGCCCGTCGATATACTCCGCAATTGCACAGCGCACATATTCACGGATATAGGCCAGCGGCTCTTCTAGCTGCCCCTTCCCCGCCATCTCTCTAAGTACCTGCATCAGGGCGATATTGCCCTCCTGGATCACATCCTCCAGATATACATCCTGGCCGCAGTATTCCCTGGCAATCGAAACTACCTCAAACAGGGAGGCATTGAGAAGTTTTGACATTACTGTCTCATCCCCCGAAAGAAGGCGTATGGCAAGCGAGAGCCGCTCATCCTCACTCAAATTCTCCAATCCGTCAAGTTCCCTAAAATACAGATCAAGATACTTAGAGTCCCTACTCTCCCCTCCTTCTTCCCCGGATGGGGTATCATCCGCATTTGAAGGAGCCAGGCATATTCCCTGTATCGAAATCTTCTTTTCGAAGAGATACCGGTAAATCAAATCATACTGCGCTTTGCTTAACTCCATCTCGGAAAAACTCTCATCCACCTCGCTTTTTTGGAGTACACCCCCATTCTCCTGCGCGTATTCTGCCAGTTTTAAAAGAATTCTCATAAATCTTTCCTGGTCAGCCAATTTGCTCCCTCCTCTCCACAAATTATTCCCTGTCAGCCACCCATTTACATCCACTGTATATGCTGTATCACAATCTGTAATTTCCGTGTGTTCCGGTATTCATTGATCGAAGGATAATAAATCACCGATATGCGCACTCCTGTATTCTTCCCGCAGTAGAGCGAGCGCACTGCCGCCTCGCCGTAGCGGGCAATCATCTCCTCCTCAAGCACTTCTCCATCGCCAAAATACAGCGCGTCCATCTGTGTCCCATACGCATCCTCCACCAGAAAACGAAACATCTTGCGTTCCTTTCCGATCGCCCTCATCTGAAGAATTTTCAATCCCCGCTCCGCAAACACCGGCTTTTCATTGCCCTTTCCGTAAGGCTCAAGCATCGAGAGTTCCTCCACTAACGCGAACGAAAGTCCGGAGAGAGCTAAGACTGCATCTATAGATATTTTAAGAGTTAAATCCTCCTCTGTCAATCCACAGCTTTCATTCAATTTCTTTGCGAGGGGCAGATAATTTTCCTCTGCAAGCGACAGCCCCGCCGCCATTGGATGTCCGCCATACTGGGTTAAAAGCTCCCTGCATTCGGTAAGTTTTTCAAACATGGAATACTGCTCGATCGAACGCCCTGATCCTTTCAGCCCCTTTTCAGCTTTGGTCAGCACAATGGTCGGGCGATTGTAACGCTCCCTGAGCCGCCCCGCAATAATCCCGGCAAGGCTCTCGTGACAGTCGGGCAAAAGAACGACAAGTACTTTATCCAGCACTTCATTTTTCTCTGCGATCTCCACTGCCCTTTGCACGCCCTTTGCTGTTAATTCCTTGCGAATATCGTTGAGTTTCTTCAGTTCTAAGGCGATCGACTTCGCTTCTTCATCATTCTCAGTCAACAATAGTTCTACGCCGCGCACAGCAGTTTGAAGCCGTCCGGTCGCATTGATACAAGGTCCTAAAACGAAACCTAAACGGTATGTATCAAGTTCCTCCACCCCAATACCATTTGCCTCACAAAGTGCCCTAATCCCGCAGTGCGTGCTTTTTTTAAGTGCAGCAAGCCCCAAACTTACAATATTTCGGTTCTCACCCGTCAGCTCCATTACATCACATACTGTTGCAATCGCGGCAAAAGCGATAAATTTTTCTGCCTCTTCCTCCGGCTTTTCACATACTTTATAAAGCAGTTTTGCCACCTTGTACGCGACGGCGGCCCCACATAATCCCTTGTAAGGATAGGTACAGTCCTTCTGTTTGGGATTGACTAGCGCGTCTGCCTTTGGAAGCTGCTCCTGCAATTCATGATGGTCAGTAATCAGTACCGTCATCCCGTACCCCTTTGCAAAGGCCACCTGTTCCACCGCCGCAATCCCATTGTCACAGGTTAATATGGTATCCACCCCATCCGCCTCCGCCTCCTCAATCAGGCGCAGATTCAATCCATACCCATCTCTAACGCGTTCTGGAATCCGAAAATCCACCACCGCTCCGCAGTCTAAGAGTGCCGCCATAAAAATGTAGGTTGCCACCACGCCATCCACATCATAGTCCCCGATAATCCGGATTTTTTTATTCTCTGCAATCTTTTCTTTTAAAATCTGCGCAGTCTTTTCTGCATCTTTTAACGCCTCCGGCGCGTTTAGCTGCGAGAGATCCGGATGCAGATAGAACGCCATCTCATCAAGATCATTTAATCCCCGGTTAATCATCAGGCGCGCAGTCACTTCGGTAATGCCAAAATGCGCTGCGATCGCCTTAAAATCCGCCGATTTATTTTTTACCATCCACTTCTCTTTCATTTCCAATTCCCCATTTTAAAAGGAGGCCGCACTTGTACTTTCTGCAAACGGCCTCCAAAAAGATAAATACTTATTGTTCTGCATTCCCTTTCTCGCGGAATTTATTGATATGATACCACAGCGTTCCCGCCAAAAATACCGACGAATACGCACCGCAGACAATGCCTGCCATTAATGGAATCGAAAACTCGCGGATGGAGGAAACGCCGAAGATTGAGAGCGTAAGCACCATAACAAATGTGGTGAGCGAAGTATTGATACTTCTTGATATGGTCTGACTAATGCTTGCATTTACCACATCCTCCAACGAATCTTTCTTTAACATTTCCTTGCGATTTTCGCGGATACGGTCAAATACAACGATCGTCGCATTGATCGAGTAGCCGACTAGAGTCAACATACACGCAATAAACGCATTGCCGACTGAAATGCGCGATACCGCGTAAATCATCAGCACAAAAAGCACATCATGGCAGAGTGCAAGCACGGAACTTGCTGCAAAACCAAGATTCTTAAAGCGAATCCAGATGTAGAGCATCATGCAGATCGTCGCGACAACCACTGCCACTACCGCATCTGATTTCATCTCACCACTCACCGTACCGCTGATGCTTGTCGAAGTGATATCCTCGCCGGAAACGCCGTATTTTTCATGCAGTGCCTCCTCAAGTTTTGTCTTCTCCTCAAGGCTTAGCACCTCGGTCTTGATAATCGCAGCCTCCTCGCCCTGAATCTGAACGACCTCGCCGGATTTCCCAAGTGTATCCCGCACAAGTCCTTCTAATTCCTGATTAGATGGCGCGCTCCCCTCAAAAACAATTTCCGTTGAGGTTCCACCCATAAAATCCAGCCCATAATTTAAGCTGTTCCCCGTCCTTGTCTTGCCGATAATCAAAGATACTACCAAAAGAACAATTACCACGCCAAACACAATCAGATATTTTATGCTGTGCTTTGTAAAAGGAAAGATTTTTCCTTCCTTCTTGATCCCATAAAATTTTTCCTGATCAAGACCCACCTGATAAAGTGCATTTAAAATAAATTTTGTCACAAACAGCGCGGTTCCCATCGAGAGAATAATACCGATGGCAAGTGTCTGCGCAAACCCTTTGATGGTTCCTGAGCCGAGGAAATATAATACCGCCGCTGCAATCAATGTTGTTACATTGCCGTCGATAATCGCGGAGAGTGCCTTCTCAAATCCCTTTTTGATACTGGAACGCACGGTCTTTCCAGTGCCAAGTTCCTCGCTGATACGAGTAAAAACAATAACATTTGCATCCACTGCCATACCGATGGAAAGAATAATACCCGCCACACCGTACAATGTAAGTGTCACATTAAAAAGATTTAGACAGATAATCATAACCGTTACATACAAACAGAGTGCAAGGCTGGCAGCAAGACCGGGAACCCGGTACACCACAACCATAAAGATCAGAACCAGAATAAAGCCTATCGCACCCGCCATCAAAGAGGTATTGATCGCCTCCGTGCCAAGCTTCGCGCCGACCACGGTGGAACGGATCTCTCTAAGTTCAAGAGGGAGCGCGCCGTTGCGGATAATGCTGGCAAGCTGCTTTGATTCGTTGTAATCTTTCTGCCCGTTAATCACCGCATTCCCGTCCGAGATATGTGCGGAAACCATCGGGGCACTGTAAACTTCGCCGTCATAGACAATCGCGATAATATTGCGAATGCTGAGTGAGGAAGGATTGTAATGGCTGTAAGCGTACTTAGTCGCCTCCGAAAAGCGACTTTTTCCGGAATCGTTTAGGGTAAGTTTTACCTGGTAATCGTTCGCGCCAAGACTTCCCTGTCCAATCACCGCCTCCGCGCCCGCAATGCAGGCTCCGTCAATTACCACATCCCCGTCCGCGATAATATCCTCAAGTGAACGCGCTAATTTATAGCCGCCGTTCTCCGTATCGAATGCGATATTTTCTTCGCCCTGCGCGGACTGACCATAAATAAAATAAATTTTTCCGGCATCCCCAAGTTTTTCCAAAACCACATTTGCATCCGTCACATCCGGAATATCCACATTGATGCGGGTATCCCCCTCCATATAAACTGCTGCCTCGCTGTTAAAATCTTGCGCGCGCAGCTGCATTTTGTAGAATGTATCATCCATTTCCTGACTCGTTGGATTTTCCTTAACTGCCTCATAGGTAATGCTGACACCGCCTGCAAGGTCAAGTCCAAGCTTTACATCCGACATACTTCCCCATTTTTTCGAACCAATTCCGCAGATTGTCACAAACGCCGTCACCGCAATAATCATCAGCGTAAGCAAAAGCGAAAAGATTCCCTTTTGTTTCACTTTCATTTTTCGCACTCCTTTTAATTTACCGTACTTCTTTTACTGTACATATTTTTATGTGGGATATGTTTAAATGGCATTATTTAGCAAACATATCCTTACAACCCCTACATTATAGCATTTTGCGTACTGCTTGGCAACCAAAATTAAAAATTTCTATGTGAACTTTCTATCATTCCCCTTTCTGCCGCTGCCAGAAATGCACCGTCTGCCGTGGTATCTCAGGCAGCACCAAACTGCTCCCACACGAACCACCCCGCCATCACTGTGTAAATCCCCGCCGCTCTTAATCATGTTTTTTTTCCTTTATTTTCCTGCTTCCTTCCTTTTTAGGTGTAGCTCCGAAATCTCTTCAGCTTCTTTGCTGCCTCCCTTTAAAAAATTGAAGATCTTTTGGAAATTTACATAAACGATCTTTCCAAATATATGCCTTAGAAAAGCGAACCTAATTTCCTATTGGATCGAAAGTTACACTGAATAAAAATGAATTAGGACTAAATTAAAATCAGTTGCATTCAATGCGGATTTTTACTTTGACTACAGGTAGCATTCATAAAAGACCTCGTATTAATACGAGGTCTTTTATGTTATAAATTATGATGTTTTAGGCATTAAATTATATTTACAGTTCATGCAATAAATTTAGGATGCAAGAACATTTTATGGAAGGGGGAATTTTATGCCAACATTAGAAAAAGCCATGAATTTATTATAGATAATTCCTGAAAGAAAGCTGCCGGTGGTGGGACTCGAACCCGAAGTTTTATTTCGTATAGGTAGGTAAAATACTGAACTTCATGCTTTTATGGACAAAATTCTGGACAAAAAATTATCAGTGCTTTACTTCTATTTCTAGAATTATCCATTTGGTATGAATACGTCATGAATATGGGCGATAGAATGTTGTAAAATCTATTAAGGAAAACGATATTCTCTGGGAGCATACGATACAAGCGGAGTCGCTTTTTCAAAAAGTGAATCAACTGATATCTGAAGGCGAATTTGAAGAGTGGTATAAAGATTACAAGATTACATTAAGAAAAAGACATGATTTACGTTTAACTGAAGCATAATCTTCTAAAAATTCCCATTGCTGAACTCTACCACCATTTTTTTTGCTACTACTCCCCCGATAATCGTTGTTAGGATTGCTTTCACTTTTTCCATAATAAATTCCTTTCTGCGTAAAAAAAAGAGCCTTCTAGTTACAACTTATAGCATATATCCATTTTCATCGATGGTGGTCTTATTTGCTGTTCCATTTCATCCTCTTTCCTGCACGCAAAAAAGGACATCAAAAAAATTTGATGCCCTGCTTGCATTTTCTATTTAATTGTGGTATAGTGACATTAAGAAGAGGACACCGCCCACAGAGTGGGTTGACCTTACGAAAAATAGGTATAGAAAAACCACCCTTCTCACTCGATCAAAGTTTTGGGGTGGTTTTTCTATGCTAAAAGCATCAGTGACAGATCATGTAAATAAATGTCAGCAATGCAGATTATGCTATAGTGGAGAAATATGTTTCATTAAAACCAGAAAAAAGGAATGAAATATTGAGAAACGTATTTGATTTTCTCCATGAAGTGGAAGCAGCATTGTCAGACTCTAACGCATACACCCAAGCATATTCTGGGAACAACCCGCCGATGCCGATGGACAGTTTCATAGAATCTATCAAGACCATGCGAGAAAAGAATGCTGTTACAAGCAAAACCGTGGAAGAAGCAGAAGCAGCATATATAAAAAGTTGCTTCGGTTCTGTACCAAAAACCACGTCATTTGTTTCGAATACTATAGAAGAAAATGCAAAAAAGAAAAACGCTTAAAAGAGCGAAAATAATATGAAAATAAGGAGGAGCCATGGCAGAATTTTTAATGAAACCCAAAATTGATTTCACTTTTAAGGAAATCATGATAGATGAGAAAGCCCGCATCGGCTTTTGTACGTTGTACTGAAGCTCTTTACTACAAGGAGCTAAAGCGTGAAGGAAAAAAGGAGGAAGAATCCGAAGTTTCTTAGCTTAGAAGCTTCAGCATCATCATTGACACCCATGAAAAACGGCTACCCGCACAAACCCACTAAAAATCAAATAGAAAGCGAGGTATTACCCATGGCATTAGCACAAGAGAAAATTTATACAATAGAGGATATCTATGCCTTGCCGGACGGTCAGAGGGCAGAACTGATTGACGGACAAATTTATAATATGGCACCGCCGACTACGAACCACCAAAGACTTGTTGCCAAATTGAGCCATCAAATATTAAGCCATATCGATGCAAAGGGTGGAAATTGCGAAGTGTTTCCGGCTCCATTTGCTGTTTTCCTAAATAAAGATGACTTGAACTATGTAGAGCCAGATATCTCTGTTATATGCGATAAAAGCAAGCTGGATAAACGGGGCTGTAACGGCGCACCGGATTGGATTATTGAGATTGTTTCGCCATCTAGCCGCAAGATGGACTATTCTACAAAAAACACTCTGTATTCCAATACCGGGGTACGGGAATATTGGATTGTTGACCCTGATAAGGAACGCACCACAATCTACCGTTATCAACAGGATTCCGCCCCGATGATTTTTATGTTCGACCAGGATATTCCTGTCAGTATCTATGATGAGTTTAGCATCTGTATCGCGAAAATGCTATAGCAGTTAAGAAATTCAAACATAGCAAAAACCGCCCGGTGTCCCCACACCGAACGGCTTTAAATAGATACCAGAAGATGATACCCAACTCAACAATATTGTATCATCTTCAGGGGCAGCTTGCAAGCGTTTTTTTCGCTGGCTGTTATTTTTATACCCATTTTTAAGGAGGATGATAATATGAAAATTGAAAAAAGGGGTGCGGACAGCTACCGTGTCCGGAAAATGTACAAAGGGCAGATGTACACGGTAACTTTCGATCACAAACCCACACAAAAAGAAGTAATGCAAGCAATGACAGCAGAACTTGACAAGATACAGAAAAAACAAAAGAATATGACGTTCTTAACGGCGGCAAACAATTACATAGAGTCCAAACGAAATGTGCTCTCTCCCACTACAATAAGAGGTTATAACAGCACTATGAAGACGATATCCAAAAAATTCCAGGATACTAATATACATGATATTACCACAATTGACATTCAAATAGAGATCAACCAATTGGCAAAAGGACATAGCCCAAAGACGGTGCGCAACTACCACGGTTTTATTTCGGCTGTTTTAGGGACATTTTGTCCAAACCTAAAGATTTCCACAATTCTACCGCAAAAAGTCAAGAATGAACCATATATCCCTTCCGACGAAGATATAAGGCGGATATTGGAACGTGCAAAAGGGACAGAATATGAAATTCCCCTTGTGTTAGCTTGCTATGGACTGCGCCGTTCAGAAATTTGCGCGTTGCGCCTAGAAGATATTGATGGCGATATGATAAAGATAAGCAAAGCAAAAGTTTTAAGTGAAACCAAAGAATGGGTAGAAAAATCAACAAAGACCACATCAAGCACAAGAGAAATCGCAATTCCTATACAGATTGCGGATAAGATTCGAGAAAATTTCTATCGGTAAAAAAAGCCGCAACCCCTGGATTTTCTTACAAAACCCCAAGTTTGCAGCTTTCTTTCTCTCCTGCCGGTGGTGGGACTCGAACCCACACACCCTTGCGGATAACAGATTTTGAGTCTGTCTCGTCTGCCAATTCCGACACACCGGC
>CAJUCG010000044.1 GCA_910585065.1 uncultured Lachnospiraceae bacterium | reverse complement strand
AATATTGCGGGCAAGGAATTTAAGCTGAATGGAAAATTGCAGGACTGTATTGACAGTGGACTGATTACAACGAATGTCAGCGGTGATAAGCAGGAGCTGACAAAGAAGATGGATGCGCGGACGGCAAGTTTTGAGTCGTATCGCCTTGGCAATGACAAGTATCCGCGCAAATGTCCGGTATTGGTTATGTGCTATAATCCAAGCAGCAGTAAGAAAAGTGTTTATGAATGTCTGATTATGACATTTATTTATAATCCGGACTTTGACAGTGCGGATCAGGTACAGGTATTGATTGACGGCATTGATTTTTGGGGGATGACGGAGGATGAGGCGTTGAAAACTTTGGAGCAAAAAGGCTTTGATGTGGATTATGATCAGATGCACAAAAAGCATTTCAATGTGGTTAAGAAGGGGAAAGTGACTTGGACAATCGAGTCGGACAGGGGCGGAAAATTTAATGCAAAGAGTGATGAGCCGCTTAAAGAAGTGGTGAATTTTGATGATGATATTTATTACATAAGTCAGGTGAAGTTAGATATCAGCGGAACGCTAAATTTAAAAAGCAAGTAAAATAATTTTTGAAATGGATTTTACGGGACTTAAAATAACAGAATTTCAGATTCTGTGGAATTAAAATAAGGAGAATAAATATGTATGAATTAGTGCAAAAAATTGCAATGGTAATTATTTTGTTAATTGGAATTTTAACGATTATCATGCCTAAAAAAGTGGCAAAGAAATCAATGACTGAAACAAAAAAGGGGTTGTTTATGGTGAGGATTCTCGGTGTTTTACTGGTGGGAGGAGGGCTTTTAGGATTGCTTTTACTCTGTGGAGTGATCTCATTTTACTAAGATAGACTTATAAAATCTATATATAAATAGAGAAAGTAAACTTAGGAACTGTCATAGAAAGGGCAATAATATATAGTGATTTAAATTTCAGTAAATACTATCGGTGCAACTGACAGTTGACATATTGGATGGTGCTGGTTGGTGGTATGTAATCTGACAAAATGATAAAATTCATGTATAATCATTATACAAGGAGGATATAAGAATGATTTTTGCGGACAAATTGATTCAACTTCGTAAAAAAGCGGGCTGGTCACAAGAAGAATTAGCGGAACAGATGAATGTTACAAGACAATCTGTTTCAAAATGGGAAGGAGCGCAATCCGTTCCAGATCTTGAGAGAATGATTCATCTTTCAGAGTTGTTCAACGTAAGTACGGATTATTTACTTAAAGATGAAATCGAAGATGCAGGATGTAGTGTCCCATCGGAGGAAACGAGGGCATCTGCACTAAGGCGCGTATCTATGGAAGAAGCAAATGCATTTCTTTCGGTGAAGATGAGAACATCGAAATCAATTGCGTTGGCTGTTTTTCTGTGTGTTTTATCTCCTATATGCCTATTGATACTGGGGGCGGTCAGTGAAATTCCTGAATATGGATTGACTGATTACGCGGCGGGAGGAATTGGAATGATTATTTTGCTTATTTTTGTCGCGGTAGCAGTTGCCATATTTATTGCAAGCGGCAGAAAAACAGCGGCATATGACTATCTAGAAAAAGAAGTATTTGAAACAGAGTACGGAGTTAGTGGGATGGTTGCGGAGCGAAAGGCGAAATATAATGAAACCTATACAAGAAATAATATAATTGGAGCGGGGCTTTGTATTATGGCACTAATTCCTTTTTTTGGAGGGGCAGTTTTTAATGATAAAGATGAATTGCTGTTAATGGTTATGCTTTCGGTTTCTTTTATTCTTGCAGGTATAGGCATAGTTTTCCTTGTCAGCAGCGGTATTGTATGGGCAAGCTATGAGAAGCTTTTACAGGAGGGGGATTATTCAAAGGCAAAAAAAGAGAGGCAACCTATTGTGACAGCGATTTCTGTCGCCTATTGGCTGATCGTTACTGCAATATATTTGGGATATAGTCTTTTTACCAATAATTGGGGATATAGTTGGGTGATTTGGGTGGTTGCAGGTGTGATATTTCCTTCTATTATCGTAATTATCAATTTATTTGGCAGAAAAAATTCCTAAATTAGGGTACAGCCCGAAGGAAAGGCGAAGGCAGTCCGGACGCTTAAAAGGCCATGAAACCGCGTCCGGATTGTTTTCTTTGTGATATATTACAAAATGGTTTTTCTTATACACTCTAGTTTAGGGTAAATGCCCTTAGACTGGCATTTCCTGGTCCCCGGTAAGTGATGTAGATGGCATGAACACCATCTGGGAGGGAAAGCTTTTCAGTGTAATCCTCCCAGACATTGGAATATTTTACCGGAATACTTGCGAGAACTTCCCCGTCTATCTGTGTCTTGATCTCGAATGTCCCGTTGGCGTAACCGCGCACGGAGAGAGTGATCTCCTGCACATTTTTGCAATCAAAATATTTAAAGCCCGCTGTGGCAGAATCCGTAATATTTGCGATATACCCCGCATTTTTATCGCCGTCGCGCCCGTCCTGCATAATTTTCGGGAAGCGGTCGCCGCCGACATAGATGGAAGGAGTGTCGGTAAAAAGATTGCAGGCAAGATAGGCGGGATATTCGCCTTTCCCCGGCAGCGGTCCATTGTTCAGTCCGCAGGAAGTCATTTCCACCTGCGGGATTGTACCGTCCGAATTAAAATGGATCTCCTCGGCGCAGCCTTGGCGGCTGTACCAAGTGCCATTGGTGTGGCGGTGATAGAAGATATACCATTTTCCATTTATTTCTACAATGCTGCCATGATTGTTCGCACCGTAAGCCGCAGGAAGTTTTGCAGGCTTGTAGCTGTCGATATGTAGGTCGCAATTGCTTACAATTACGCCGCCATAGTAAAATTTCCCCGTTGGGCTGTCTGAGGTTGCATAGCAGAGTTCATGCATCACTTCGGAGGAATAAATAAAATAGTAGGTATCTCCGCGCTTTCTTATGGACGGAGCCTCAAAAAAGGCGTGTCCCTCAAATTCTGTCCCCGCGCTGTGTTCGCAGCCCGGAACGATAAAGGCGGGGGCTTTTTGGATGGTAAGCATATCTTCCTCAAGCACTGTGACCATAGCTCCTGTGCGGGAGGTATCACCCCTTCCGCAAAAGCCGGTGTAGAGGTAGGTGCGTCCGTTTTCCGTAATTACGCCAGGGTCAAACTGCGGCTCATCGCCGGGGCGTTCCCCAAGCCTTGTGCCGTCCGGGTAATGCACGTACCCTAAAAATTGGTATTTTCCAGCGGGAGTATCACAGACCGCCACGGATACAATGGAAACATGGTCGAGAACATAGTATAGATAAAATCTTCCGTCAGGACCTACAGTAAGATCTGGGGCGTACAGACACATTTTTCCATCGCGGTTTAACGGGTCTTGTGTCTTAGGGTAGATTACTCCCTCATAACGCCAGTGTGTGGGCTTGCCGGAAGGTGCTGACCAGCAGACATAATCTCCTAGGCAAAAGACATGACCATTGTAGTAGTCGTGGGAACCATAGACATAGACTCTGTTGCCGAATACATAGGGCTCTGCGTCAGGAATATACTCCCAGGACGGAAGGTAGGGATTTGTTGCATATTTTTTCATCGCTTTATTTCCTCCATAATTTATTAAAAGGTTCTTCTGTAGTATACCATGAAAATCAGCACAATAAAAAACAAATCTTGCGTTCTTTATGCTAATTCTTGTTATAATTTTTCTTTTCCGCAAAAGTTTTGAAAATAGAATCGTTCAGAGTGATAAATTGTAGAAAATATCTTATCAAACAGACCTGAATTTTTTCTATAGTTAAAATTTTTTTTGAATTTTGTTGAAAATTTATTTTTTCTATGGTACATTAGAAGAAGAGAATTTAACAAGGAGAAGCGGGCAGGTATATGCTACGGAATGGAGGTCATTATGAACGTGAAAAGCATAGGGTTCAAAATTAACCTAATGGTGAACATCCTTGCGATTGTCGCTGTTGTCACGGTTATTGCGAACTATCAGGGAATTGGTAACATACAGAAAGACAATGATAAAGTGGCTACGATCTGTATTGAGCTTGAGCAGGTGCAGGGGGATATCCGGGACGACTTTCAACAGGTGCGTCTGTATGCGAATTTTGCCTATTATAAGATGGATCTGCCTGCGGAACAGTACCGCTCGATCACAAGGCGTTTAAATGAAAATCTGAGCAGTCTTGAGGAGAATTTTGAAAAGGCAATGCAGTTGTGCAGCGCATCGGAGGATAGTGAGCTTGCAGGGATTTCCATCTCGCTAAGCCAGTCGATGACAAGTTTCTCCAGTTACATAGAATCAATTTTGGTCACGGCAAATGCGGGAGAGTTTATGTCGCTCCCCGCGATGATAGATGGGCTATCCACCTACACAACGGAGGTGGAGAATATCATGACAAGCTTTAGTCAGGCAATAAATAACTTGACGAGAAGTTTTGTTGAGCAGAGTGAATCCACAATTCAGAACACCCATATTTTGGATGGGATTCTTCTTGCCGTGAGTATTATCGTATGGATTTTCCTTCTTCTTATTGTCAATTTGACCATCTGCAAGCCAGCGAAGCATTCTGGCCGCCAGCTTGCACAGATTGTGGATAAGATTGAGAGCGGACATGGCGATCTGACCGCGCGCATTCCAGTAAAAACGCAGGATGAGATTGGTCAGATGGTGAATGGGGTCAACAATTTTATGAACCAGCTGCAGATGATTATGCGCAAGTTGAAAGAAGAGGCGGAAACACTTATGGATTCGGCGAAAACCGTTGGGGAACAAATTGCGGACTCCACGGAAAATGCCGGAAATCTCTCTTCTGTAATGGAGGAATTGTCGGCGAGTATGGAGGAGATCTCCGCTACGCTCGGACAGATTGTGACGGGAAGCAATATTGTGCTTGAGGAAGTGCAGGGCATGGATCATCACGTTCAGGATAGTGTTGAAGTGGTTTCCAAGTCCAAGGATCATGCAGATGTGATGTATCGCAATACCCTTTTAAGCAAAGAAAATGCCAGCAAGATGATAGGGGAGATTCGCGAGACTTTGAGTTTGGCACTGAGTGAGAGCCGCAGTGTGGAACGTATCAATGAGTTAACACAAGAAATACTAACCATTTCAAGCCAGACAAATCTCTTATCACTAAATGCTTCGATCGAGGCGGCGAGAGCCGGGGATGCGGGGCGGGGCTTTGCTGTGGTGGCGGAGGAGATCCGTGTGCTTGCGGACGGTAGTGCCAAGACAGCGGGCAATATCCAAAATATCAGCAATCTTGTAACAGGTGCGGTAAATCGGCTTGCAAAAAATGCAGAGGATATGCTTCGTTTTATTGATGAGAAGATTTTGAAGGATTACGATGATTTTGTAGATCTTGCGCAGCAGTATGAGCGCGATACGGACGATATCAACGGACTGCTTCAGAATTTTGCTGCCAACACCAGCGATATCAATGAGACAGTTCGCACGATGAATCAGGGGATCAACGATATTTCAAGTGCGGTGGACGAGAGTGCGCGCGGCGTGGCAACCGCGGCGGAAAATGTGGTCAGCCTTGTGGATGCGATCACACAAATTCAGCAGCAGACGGATAATAACCGGGAGATCTCCCAGAAACTTGAAAATGAGGTTAATCGCTTTGAGAATGTTTAAGATAAGTTAGAGGATCGCACGGCAGAAAATAGCCGTCAAAAGATCCTTTGAGGACTGCCACAGGATATTTTCTGTGGCAGTTTTTTTACGCGATTTTTCTTGCATTTTTAAAAGTTTTCCGGTATAATGCGGATAAGAAAAGAAAATGGAGGATTTTATGACAAGCATTGTTGGGAATGGAGTTTCGGCGAAGTAAATAGCGGAAAGGGAAGATTTTATCCTAGTTGGAAGAAACTCTCACTTTGATAGGTGAACAAAAAGGATAGGTCTGCCCTGTGGTTGGTATTATATATACTAGCCCTAATTTGCCTTATAAATGCTTGCAAAAAATTCAAAACAGAAGCCGGAAATTTATTGTCCGGCAGAATTTTGCGCACTTTTATGGAGCATGGCGGTATGGCCATGTTTTTTTGTGCAAAATTTTTCTCCTGTTCGATGGTATGGAAATGCAAATATGCGTAGGGTGTAACAAAGATAGTAAAAGCAGTGCGGGATAGTACGCAGTATCGAAAAGGAGAAATAATAATGGATCAGTATGAGCATATTTTGGAATTTGATAAAATTAAGGAGGAATGGATGGCTTTCGCGCTGACTGGTGCAGCGAAGGAAAAGATTGCCGGGGCGAAGCCGTTTTTATCGGAAGCAGAATTGAGAAAGGATCTGCGTGAGACGACGGAGGCGCGAATGATATTGGATAAATTTGGAAATCCGCCGCTTGTCTCGATGGAAGGTGTGGAGAAACTGGTTGACTCTGCTGTGCGAGGGGAATGTCTTGGGGCTTGTGAGTTGGAGAACTTTGCTCAGGTGTTGGTTGCTGTGCGCCGGCTAAAGGAATATTTAAAACGCAGTGAGGGGCTGGCATTATCACTTCCGTACTATGAAGAGAATCTGGAGGAAAGAGAGGAATTAGCGGAAGAAATTTTTACGCAGGTGCGTGCGGGAGCAGTCTGTGACAATGCCTCCAAACTTTTGCGATCTCTGCGCGGCGACATTTTGCGCGCGGAACAAGCTATGCGGGAGAAGGCGGAAGCGGTGATCCGCTCAAACAAAGATTCTATGTCGGATAGTTTTGCGACGCAGCGCAACGGCCATATTTGCGTTCCGGTAAAGAAGGAGTACAAATTTCGGATTTCGGGGAGTGTGATTGACAAATCCGCAACGGGGAATACGATTTTTATTGAGCCGGCAGCAGTGGCAAAATATTATGAGGAACTGGTAATGCTACGTCTTGGCGAGGAGGATGAAGTGCGTCGGATTCTGTATGCACTGACGGCGAAAGTCGCGGAGAGTGCGGAGATTATGGAAGAAAATCTGCGGGTGATAACGAAGCTAGACTATATTTTTTCCAAGGGGAAATTAAGCCAGGAGTACAATGCAGTGGAGCCGAAAGTCAATCTTTCGGGGCGGATTGTAATTGAGGATGGCAGACATCCGCTGATGGACAAAAGTCTCTGTGTGCCACTACAGTTTCGGATGGGAGGTATGCGGAAAGATTATGGGGAAGAAACCATTCAGGGAGTTGTGATTACCGGACCAAATACGGGCGGAAAGACGGTAGCCATAAAGACAGTGGCACTTGCCTGTCTGATGGCACAGTGCGGGCTTCATGTAAGCTGTAAAAGTGCGGATCTGTGTATGCGCAGCAATTATCTTTGCGATATTGGTGATGGGCAGAGTCTCTCGGAAAATCTTTCCACTTTTTCTGCGCATATTGTAAATGTGTTAGATATTTTAAAAAATATTTCGCCGGACAGCCTGGTTGTTTTGGATGAGCTTGGATCCGGCACAGATCCAGCGGAGGGCATGGGATTAGCTGTTGCGATTTTGGAGGAATTAAAAAAGAGCGGCGCGCTTTTTGTAGTGACAACACATTATCCGGAAGTAAAACAGTATGCGGCAAAGGAGCCTGGGATCTGCAATGCGCGGATGACCTTTGACCGGGAGAGTCTGGCACCGACCTATCAGCTCGTTATTGGCGAGGCGGGAGAAAGCTGTGCATTTTATATTGCCGCGCGCTATGGGATGCCAAAGAGAATGCTAAAAAGAGCGGCGTGGGCAGCTTATGGAATTAAGAGCGGTGCGGACGGGGAAAAGAGCGGACAAACAGGGTGGGAAAATTTTGAGGATAAAGAATTTTTCGACAAACAGGAATTTCCGGTTTCCACCGCCCCAAAATTAAAAAAGCAGCGGATATCTTCCGCACGGGAATTGTTGGCGGAGAAATTTCATATGGGGGACAGCGTGATGATCTACCCGGATAAGAAACTTGCGATTGTGTGCGAACCAATCAATGAAAAAGGGGTGCTGCGCGTGCAGCTTCCGGGCAAAAAAATCTGGATTAACCATAAGCGGGTCAAGCTTGTTGTGGCGGCGAAGGAACTGTATCCGGCAGACTATGATTTTTCGATTATTTTCGATACGCCAGAAAACCGGAAATTGCGGCATGATATGGAGAGAAAATATGTGGAAGGTGCAAAATGTGAAAGTGACGCTTCCCCTTTTTCCTCTGTCCGCACAGTAAATACAAAGTAGTTCGACAAATTATTTATCTATTTTTCTTGACAACCACTTCCTACAGGTGTAGGATAATAATAAGAAAACTACAATTGTAGGAGGTGTGGAATAATGAAATTGTCAGAGAAGGAATGGGTGGTGTTGGAAGAGTTGTGGGCGGGGGAAGGAGCTACGCTCGGTGAACTTGCGCAGGCACTTTACCCAAAGACCGGATGGAACAAAAATACCGTGCTGACGTATCTGACGCGCATGGAGGCGAAGGGGATGGTTTCCTATATAAAAGAAGGATATCCAAGGCGTTATCAGGCAGCGTTAAGCAGGGAGGAATGCCTTTCCAAGGAGAGGAACCGCTTCTTAGATCAGGTGTACAAAGGTTCCACAAAGGATCTGATCGCAGCATTTTTACAGGAGAAGCCAATTACAGAACAAGAGCGGGACGAATTGCGCCGCCTGTTAGATGAAATGGAGGTGTAGCTGATGACGGATCTCTGGTCATTTTTATTGCAGACCTTAACTGTTTGTGGTGCCGCGATGCTTGTACTTGCGGCAAAGGCGATATTTCGGGATAAGCTTTCCCCGCGCTGGCAGTTTGGCGCGTGGGGGCTTGTGGGCTTGGCATTGCTTGTGCCTGCGGGAAGGTTTGGCAGGTACGCGCTGATTAACTGGCCCGTTTTTGTAGAGGCAGCGAAGTCGCTTCTTAGCGGGGAGTATGGGACATTAACCGAGGTGATTGCGCCAATTCCCCTGCCCTTTAAAAAAATAGAAGGGATTTTTGGCTGGATCTATATTATTTATGTGGCTGGTGTTTTCTTTTTTCTGGCGCGGTATATTATTTTGTATCTAAGGCTGCGGCTGGCACTTAAAAGGGTGAGAAAGGAGGAGAAATGGCAAAATTCCAGATATAGCGGGGAAACTGATATACAAAAACGTATTGACACGGTGGCGGAAAAATACCATCTTTCCTCCTGTCCGGCACTTAGTGTAGAGGGGCTTGCCTCAGCATTTATCTGCGGTGTATTTCACCCGGTGCTTGTGCTGCCAGCGAAAGTTGAAACGGATGAAAAGATTATTCTCCATGAACTGCTGCATCGAAAATACAAAGATGTTTTCTGGGGGCTTGTGATCTGTTTGTTTCGCTGTCTGCACTGGTGCAATCCTCTGATATGGTTCTGTGCAGATCTTGCGGGAAATGATTTAGAATCCCTCTGTGATCAGCGTGTCCTAGAGCGGCTCTGCGGTGAGGAGCGGCGGGATTATGGGCGCATTCTTCTCGCTATGGCGGGCGGAAACTACGCAAAAATGCCGGGGACCTCCTCTATAGCAAACGGTGGAAAAAATATTAGGCGGCGCATTATGGCAATTGCGCGGTTTAAAAAATATCCGGCGGGGATGGGACTGGTTTCCGTCTGTATTCTTCTGATTTTTTCGGTGTCGTTTTTCGCGGGGAGAAAACCGGAAGTAAGTTTTGGAAAAGACCGTTTTTTATTTGGTCATGAGGTGGTGGAGATGGCGCGTGCAAGAACCCTACGGTGTACTACCTATGCGGGCGCATTTGATACTTATGCGAAGGCAGTACTTACGGGAAATCTTTTGTATCTTGCAATGTGCGCGCCTTTAGATGAACAAAATCTGATTGCAAAAACGTATCAGAAGAATCAGAGTATGGATGAGTTAGAGAATTTGGCTCTTCCCGCTAAACTTGATGTGGAGAGCGGTTATCAGATTTATAATTTGGCACAAGTAGAAGAAACTATCTGGGAAGGGCTTTTGGTGTTAAAAGTATCGGATTCTTTTGATAAAACTAATTTGGAAGAAAATGTAAATTTCTGGTATGCGGCGCAGTATATCCGCACAGAGAAGCAGGGCGATCGCTTTGTTGTAATTCCAAAAGAGGAATTTCGCATTGTGCAGGGCAATGAATATACACTTCTTTCTCCACATCTGAATGTGGAAGGCTCATTTCCCGATCGCCGCTATGAGGCCAGCACGGAAAATTTCCTGTTTCGGATGCAGTGGCAGACTTTATCCAAAGTGGAGAGTCGGGAAATAAAATTAGAAGGTGGGAGAGGGGTATCATTTTTTGATTCAACACCAAAGCCGGACGGAGAATTTTCTATCTATCATGGCAATCAATTGCTGGCGATTTATACCGGAGATCAGGAGGAGAAAAGCCGTTATACACGGATTGGACATACGGGTTATCTGGTATGGGACAAAGAAAAAGCGCGGAAAATATCAGGAAATTATTATCAGAACAGTGCCGCAAAAACCAGTCAGGGCGGGGCAAATTCCGGGGCAGAAAACGGAGGATTTTGGAGCTATAGTTCGTCGGATGGAACTTCAGGGAACAGCAGGCTGTTAGAAGAGGGGTGGGATGACGAGGTTCTTCTTAGCGGTGGCGGCGGCAATGGCGAATTTCCTGGGTTTTATCCGGAATGCTATGTGATGGACTTCTATTTAAATGGTCAATGGCAAGGGACGTTTGTTTTAAGACCGGAGGAGGAGGAGGAGAGTAATGAACAATAGAGAAATGCTGTATCGCGGTCTGTCCTGTGCCGCTTGGGGATATCTTTTTTTAAACTTTGATTTTAATTTGGGGAGGGTCAGTATCCTTCCGAGATTTGTCGGCTTTTTATTTTTGCTGTGTGCGATCAATTCTTTGTTTAAAGAGCGTGATAATCTGCTTTTGCTGCGCCCAATCTGCATTTTTTTTGCGGCGTATTATGCTGTGGACTGGGGATTGTCCTTTGTCGGGCAGGGACTTGATATGCATATATTATTTTTGGATCTGCTGCTTGTTGCGGTGCAGCTATATTTTCATTTCCAATTTTTAACAGATATCGCGGCATTGGCAAAGCTCTGTCCGGAGGATGGAGAAAAATTTGCGGCGCGCCTTAGGCACTGCCGGACAATATATACATTGTTAAGTACAGCGGTCGCGCTGACTGCGATGATTCCCTCCCTGATCCGGGCAGATTACGGGAAGACTTATTCGGAAGTGCAGAAGGATATTTTAATTTTGCTTGGACTTTTGGAGGGGGTGACCGCCGTGGTGATTGTTTTGACATTGTTCGGCTTAAAAAGGCGTTTTCAAAGAGAAAAATTGGAGGGGAAAATTTTGTGATTTTCTTGTCCGGAAGGGGGAGAACATGGTATAATATCAATTGATATTATACCTGCGCTGATTCGCGTTCGACCGCAGGGAGAGCAATTGCCTTTTGTGTCATAGCATATGCAGCAGTGTCACTTTTAAAATAAGAAGGGGATGGAAAAATATGGGAGATCCAGTAAAGATTTCAGAGCGCGTTGTGCATATTATAGAAGGGCATCACGCAGAGGGAAATTTTGTGCATCAGACACTTTCCTTTGTGCGCGCGGTACTCGCGCCGGAATCCGTGGGAGGAGTGCGGGCTGCAGGAAAGGAAATTCAACATTATGATATGCAGTACCGCTATGACCACACTCTGCGCGTAGCGGATATTGGGAGGGAGATTGCACGCGCGGAGGGAATTTCGGAGGAAGCACTTGTGATGGCCTGTCTGCTGCATGATGTGGGCTATCCGGAATGTAAAAGTTTCGAGGAGTTGGGAAAACATCCCGCCTATGGAGCAGAGATTGCCAGAAGATTTTTGGAAAAAATTGGATATCACAGAGAGATATCTAAGAGCATTTGCAAAGCCATTTTAATTCACGATCGTTTTCCCTATGAGGGGGAGGATGCGACGGTTCTAGAGAAGAGTGTGCGCGATGCGGATGATATTGACCGCGCGGATGCAATGCGGATCTGTATTCGCGCATATCATGACATCGGGGAATGTCCAGCTTGGGAGACACAGGAGGTATGTATTAAAAGACTTGAGGAGATGAAAGGATTAAGAGAGCGGATTTGCGGTACAGAAACAGCAAAATTCCTCTGGTTAGAAAATCTTGATCTTAGAGAAAAGTTTTACCGGAAGCTTCTTTTGCAGATGGAGCGGACGAAAGAATGGTAGAGGCACATCAAAAGTATTCTTGAATTGGGGGAGGGGTCGTATGCTTGGCTGGGATGAAGAATTGACGGAATTAACACCAAAACGCAGGGAGGAGAGAGAGAAAAAAGAGCAGGAGAAGTATATCCGGGATGGGGAGCGGGGAAGGCGGATGCTTAGAGGATTGGTGCTTTTGTATCTTGGAATACAGATAATATCGATAATTCTTGGGTTCCTTGTCGCCAAAAAGGAGGGGCGGATTGGAATTTATATTTTCCTGTCGCTGGTGCAGAGCGCGGTAACCGCCGCGATCCTGCGGGGTCTGTGGCACGGGCGTGTGTGGGCGAGAACTTTTTTGGCAGTTTTGCTGGTATTTGGGATGCTCTCTGGCGGAAAGGAGATTGCAAAGTTGCTTCTTGTCCAAAATGAGCCGCAGGTAATTACCTGGGGATTCTATGAAGATACACTGGAATTGCAGGATTCCAGTACGAGATCGGTTTTTGATTATGAGAAAGAAGTGATGGAGGAATACAAAGAGTATGAAAAACAGCGCGTCATATTTCGAAAACGTATGGCGGCGGCATATTTTGTAGATATTATTATCTGTGCGGGGTATCTCTATTTTCTCTATGGCTATTCCCCGATCAAAATATTTTTTGAGTATCAGGAAAAATTTGGAAATATCGACTGGAGGAAGGAGGAAGAAAGATGAAAAACTGGGAGGAGGAAAGACCTGTCTATGAGGAGAAGCTTACGCCGGAGCAGAAGGAGCTTGCAAAAGAGGCAGCAAAAGAACATTTGCAGAAAGAATATGAGCGCGGCAGAAAGACGCTCGTTATAATGATGAGTATTTATGTGGGGATGAAGATATTTGCTGCATTGCTTAATATATTTGTAATTGCAGATGTGGGACAGGGGATGGGATATTTTATGCTTGCGCTGCCAGAGATCGGAATCGCGCTGCTTATTGCTTACAATCTCTATTATGGGAAACAGTGGGCAAGGGTGATTTTGGGTTTTTTGCTTGTATTTTCCATTGTAAATTTGCTTGGGACTATAATGAGTTTGGATATTGGGAGAACGGATTATACAAGGGCACCTGGCAATACCACATTGGTTTATTCTGAGGGGAAGATAGTGAAAGTTTGGGAGCTGGGGGAAAAAGAGATTTCCGAAATGCAGAAGCAGGAGGATATGCGTGCGATGGCACACCGGATTGTTACGGGGACGTATCTGGTTTTTATAGCAGTTGAGATCGCTTATTTCTATCTGTTGTTTGCTTACCATCCAGTAAAGGAATTTTTGTATGGGCAGGAAACAAGCTTTTAGCGGAAAAGAGGGCAGAATGGAAAAAAAACGTAAAGGTACTAAAGGCAGGGCAGTAATTATCTGCCTAGCCGCATTGCTGGCAGCAGATATTCTGCTGGCGGTAATGCTGGTTGGGCAGCGCGGTGCAGGGGAAAATTTGTCCGAGGGGGAGGAGATTTTTGGGGGAGGGGGAACTTCTGGAAATGATAGCGGCAAAAAAGACCCGCCATTTACAGGAGGAGAGAAAGATTTACCAGGGGAACCTTCGTTTCCTGAAGATTTCGATAATAACCGTGTGGAGGAATTTCTTGCGGGGATGAGTCTGGAACAAAAGATTGCGCAGATGTTTATGGTTACGCCGGAAGCTCTGACGAATTATACGAAGGTAACCGCGGCGGGGGAAGTGACAAAACAGCGGTTTATGCAGTATCCGGTTGGCGGTGTGATCTATATGGCGGGAAATCTTGTGGATCCAGAACAGACCAGAGAGATGCTTACAAATATGGAAAATTATAGCATAGAATTCCTTGGTTTTCCAGTTTTTCTCGGCGTGGACGAGGAGGGCGGGACTGTGGCGCGCATTGCCAAAAACAAGGCGTTTAAGGTGGAGAATGTCGGAGATATGAGCGACATCGGTGCGTCAGGCGATTATGACCGAGCATATCTGGCGGGTTGTACGGTCGGGGCGTATCTGGCAGATCTGGGCTTTAATCTTGATTTTGCGCCGGTGGCGGATGTGTGGTCAAACAAAAAGAATACTGTGGTAAAATATCGCTCTTTCGGATCGGATGCAGAGCTTGTGCGGGGTATGGTAACAGCACAGATCAAAGGATTTAGCGAGCAGGGAATTCTCAGTGCAGTCAAGCATTTTCCAGGGCATGGCAGCACAGCAGCAGATTCTCATAAGGGAGCTGCCATTGTGGAGAAAAATTTGCAGGAACTTTTAGAATGCGATTTGGTTCCATTTAAGGGGGCGATCGAGGAGGGGGTGCCTTTTGTGATGGTGGGACATTTGTCTCTTCCGCAGATTATCGGGGAGGATGTACCCGCCGTTTTGTCAAGGGAAATAATTACGGGTATTCTGCGCGGGGAACTAGGGTTTGATGGAATTGTGATCACGGACGCGCTTGATATGGGCGCGATCACAGATTATTATAATTGTGCAAAGGCATCGGTGATGGCAGTTGAGGCTGGAGCGGATATGCTTTTAATGCCAAAAGATTTTGTGGAGGCGTATGAGGGAGTGCTTGACGCAGTGCGGCGCGGTGAGCTGAGTGTGGAGAGGATTAACGAATCCGTGCGGCGGATTCTTAGAGTAAAAGTGGAAATGATGATTCGGAAATAGAAGGAATGTGAAAATTAAATATTTTTTTGAAACTTTATCATCGCTTGGATGGTCTAATAGTCAGGAGGTGCAAAAAATGATATTTACAAAAACGGCGCACCAAAGGGTTCTTGAAGGTAAAGATGGGGAGAGCTTTTCGGGAGAGTGAGTGGTATCGCTCTCCCGAAAAATATTTTGTACTTGCAATCAGTGCAGAATCAAGATATAATCGATACATAGGAAAAAGGAGTCTTGTTGATACAGAACTGGAAAAATATGGAGGGTAGGTTTTAGATGGAATATCAGATTATTGATCTCCCTAAGGAGAAATGGGAAAACACCCTTGTTCCGATCGGGTACACAACAGAAGAATATTATAATATCACAGTGGAGCAAAGGGCGGATGGCTTTGTGATGGAGATGAAAAAACAAGCCTTTCCGCAGCCGGTCACGCACACGCCGTGGGAATATGATTTCCCGGACAGGCTGTACGAGCCGCACTGGGAAAGAGCCCATGCGAGGGGGATTGTATGTGGTAAAAAATTGATGGCGGTGGTGGAAACTGCCCCGGAGGAATGGTCGAACCGTCTGCGCGTCACGGAATTCTGGGTGGATGAAAGTCTTAGGGGAAAGGGAGTTGGTCACGCGCTGATGGAGACAGCAAAGGAGCAGGCGCGACAGGAAGGGCGCAGGGTGCTGATTCTTGAAACGCAGTCCTGCAATGTAAATGCCATCGGATTTTATCTGCACGAGGGATTTACGTTGATTGGCTTTGATGCCTGCTGTTACCGCAATAATGATTTAGACCGCAAGGAAGTGCGCGTGGAACTCGGATGGTTTTTACAGGAAACAAATAAAAAGTAGAAAAGATAGTTTTATAGAAGGGCAGTTGGTTTTGTGAAGAGGGAGCATATTAAGTTCTACGGTTTTCTTCTAACTATTATATTGCTTTTTTCAGGGATGTGTCCGGAATCGCTGCGGGCAGATTCCTTGCTGGCATATATAAAAACCATCGCAAATAAAGATAGAGTCAGTCAGTGTGGGGGGCTTATTGAGCCATGCTATAGCAAAATCTCGGAACTGCCAATCTGTACTGCAAAGATGCTTGATGCAAAAAGGAGTACAGGACAGATTTTTTGCCAGGAGAAAACAGGGATAAGGAAAGCAGCAAGACTGTTTTTTTCCTGTTTTTCTGTGGCTGCTTTATCTTGTTTCTTTTGTTTTCTTATTGTAGTTCGCTGTAAACAATTTCCAGAATCAAAGCAGATCGCGATAATTCTGGATTATATTCATCATATGGATGGAAAAAAGAAATTATCTTAAAATATCATTGTAAATATTACCCTAAAAATGTAAAAAAATTCTAAATCTTTTTCACCTGGCACAGTCAGGTGTATTTGTCGTACCTTCCATACGAAAATAAAAAATTTATTCGCAGATATATAGAAATTGAAAAAGGTTTTTTGAGAGATGGAAGGGAAAAGGAGGTGGATAAATGATAGTTTTGCAATTATTATTGCTGGCACTTGGATTTACAATGCTGGTAAAGGGGGCGGACTGGTTTGTGGACGGCGCGTCCGGACTTGCAAGGAAATTTGGGATTCCTCAGCTTGTGATCGGGCTTACGATTGTCGCGATGGGAACGAGTGTCCCGGAGGCAGCGGTCAGTATTACCGCGGCATTGAAGGGCAGCGCGGATATTGCAGTCGGAAATGTGGTTGGCAGCAATATTCTCAATATATTGATTATTTTGGGACTTGCGTCCGTAATTATCCCGATTGCGATTCAAAAATCAACCCTGCGGGTGGAAATTCCGTTTATGATTGCGATAACCATTATATTTGTGTTTCTTGGGAGAAGTGGTGCTTGTATTTCTCGCGCGGAGGGAGTCTTTCTGTGGGTGCTGTTTTTAGTATATTTGGGATATCTCTTTGTACTTGCAAAGAACACTAAGGAGGAAAAGCAGACGGGGGAAGAAAAAACGCTGAAACTGCTGCTTTATATTTTGTTCGGCGCGATAGTTGTCGTGTTCGGAAGTAATATAACTGTTGAGAGTGCAACAAAGATTGCAAAGATACTCGGCGTGGGCGACCGCTTTATCGGGCTTACGATTGTGGCACTTGGCACATCCTTGCCGGAGCTGGTTACATCCGTAGTCGCCGCCAAAAAAGGAAATGCGGATATTGCAGTTGGAAATATTGTTGGCAGTAATATTTTTAATATCTTGTTTGTACTCGGAACTTC
>CAJUCG010000043.1 GCA_910585065.1 uncultured Lachnospiraceae bacterium | reverse complement strand
GAGCAGTTAAAGCGATTGCAGGAAGCGGGAGTTCCAGTGTTGTGGAGACCGCTGCACGAGGCTTCCGGCGGGTGGTTTTGGTGGGGCAATGCGGGCGCGGATGCCTACAAAGAATTATATCTTCTGCTCTATGATCGCCTGACTAACTATCATGGTCTGAACAATCTGATCTGGGTTTGGAACGGGCAGGCAGCAGACTGGTATCCGGGCGATGAGTATGTAGATATTATCGGCGAAGACATCTATCCGGGTGAGCGCGTCTACACTTCGCAGATAAAGAAATTTCTTGAGGCATCAGAGTACACAAAAGAGCGCAAGATGATTGTTCTCTCCGAGAACGGCTGTCTTTTCGATCCGGATTTGGCAATCAGGGACGGGGCGATGTGGGGATTTTTTGCTACCTGGAGCGGGGAGTTTGTATTGGTAAACAGCAGTTTAAACCGCCTTTCCGAGAAATATACGGAGGAGGAGATGGTAAAGAAAGTTTACTCCCACGATGCAGTGATTACCTTTTCTGAATTGCCCGATCTAAAAAATTATCCAATCCGCGACTAGATTTAGAACGAACAACAGAATGTGAGGTGATATATTTGGGCGGCTTTTTTTCGTCGGACGGTCCATTTTACCAGTTCTTAGATAAAATAGGGCATTTGATTTTGCTGAATATTATCTGGCTTTTATGTTGCCTCCCAGTTGTTACGATAATCCCAGCGACCACTGCATTTTACTATGCGACGATAAAATCCATTCGCAGGGGGCATGGATACGCGTTCCGGGAATTTTTTACCTCCTTTAAAAATAATCTGGCGCGGGGGGTTCCATTAAGCCTTGTCCTTGTGGCACTTGGGCTTTTACTTACGTTTAATTTCAAGGTGGCATGGCAGGCGCAGACAAAACAGAGTACAGCGTTTGCTATGATCTATCTGATTTTACTGTTTTTTTATGCCGGGTTTGTAATTTATATCTGTCCGGTACTCTCACGTTTCTCCATACGGATGCGTCCTCTTGCGAGAATGGCATCCGTCATGGTCTTCAGGCATCTGCCTGTTACGATATTACTCATGGCCGGCACAGGCATTTGTGGGGTATTTTTGTATTCTGCTGTATCCGCGGCACAGTCAGAAGCGGGTACCTCCCTGATGCTTGCAATGCTTTTCTTGCTGCCGGGCATCTGGTGCTTTGCCTCAACTTATCTGGTGGAGCCGGTATTAAAAAAATATATGCCGCCAAAGCCGGAGGGAGACAAATCATGGTATTACGAATAATGAAAGAAGGAGAGAAGATGATGGGAAAAAAGATGCGAAAAAGAATGACAGCATTCCTGCTTTCAGGCGCAGTCCTTATTTCTCCGGTGACAGCCGTACAGGCAAAAACGGATGTGCCGCTTGATGACTACGAGGAAACTGTTGCAACTCATTCCATCGATGCGTCGATTCTTAGCTATCAAGAGTATATCGCGCAGTATAATGATGTGCATCCGGATGAATCCTATGTGATTGACGCTGCTGACTATGTTCGTTTTAGCGCGGGAGAAATTGGCGCAGACGGCAAAGATGTTGAGACAACACCGACGGTCTATGAAAATTACGAGGGGATGGAAGGGACTTCGGTGCGTATGGAGGATGAGGGGCTCATTGAGTACGAAGTTGATATCCGCACAGAAGGGTTTTACGAACTTTCCCTTGACTATTATCCAGTGGAGGGCAATTCCGCGGATATCCAGAGGGCATTTTTTGTGGATGGAAAGCTTCCGTACAGTCAGCTCGCACTTGTAGAATTTCAGCGCGTGTGGAAAAACACGGTGGAGGACACAGTAGTTAATAAGGATGGCATTCTGGTGAAGAACTGGGTAAAGGATAACCAGGGCAACGATTTAAAACCTTCGATGGCGGAGGCACCGGAGTGGATGGAAAATAGCTATCTCTACGATGCGGATGGCTATATCACCGACCGTCTTGCCATTTATCTGACGGCGGGAAAGCATACCATCACGATTATTTCAAGGCGCGAGCCGATGATTCTGCGCCGTGTAACGCTTTCGAACACAGAAAAGGTAGCTTCCTACACTGAGAAAAAAGCACAGTGGGATGCATCGGGCGCAAAGGATGCATCGGCGGAAACAATCCGCATTGAGGCGGAGAACGCGGTGAAAGCTTCCTCGCAGATGCTCTACCCGACTCAGGATCAGTCTTCTCCTGGCGTTTATCCCACAAGTGCGAAAGCATTGTTAAACAATACTATTGGCGGCAATTCCTGGCGGCTTGTCAACCAGTGGATTGAATGGGAGTTTGATGTAGCTGAGAGCGGATACTACAATATCTCATTTCACGCAAGACAAAATTTTGTTAAAGGACTTTACGTTTCCAGAAAAATAATGATTGACGGAACAGTTCCTTTCGAGGAATTAAATGACTATGGATTTACCTATGAACAGACCTGGAGAATGGATACGCTCTCCGATGAGAACGGCGAGGCATACAAGATCTATCTTGAGGCGGGGCATCACACTTTGCGTATGCAGACAGTGCTTGGTGAGTTCTCTACCATTATCAGCAGAGTTCAAGAGTGTGTGACTCAGCTAAATGCGACCTACCGCAAGATCATCCGCATTACAGGTGTTACGCCGGATGCTTACCGCGACTATCAGATTGAGGCATCTCTTCCGGAAGTAAAGGGCGAGATGGAAAGTGTGATGAATGAACTCTTGGAGGTGATTAAGGAGCTGCGCACCGTAACCGGGCGTTCAAGCGACAAGGAGACCGCTCTTATCACAATGAGCGATCAGCTTGAGGAACTGGTAAAAGATCCGGAGCGTTTTGTAAAAGTCATTTCCTCCTACAAGGTAAATGTCCGCGCTCTCGGCACCTGGGTGACTTCCGCACTCGAACAGCCTTTGCAGCTAGATACTATCTATATCACAGCACCGGGAGTTAACACAAAGGTAAAGAACAATGGATTCTGGTCGAAGATCTTTTATGAATTTACCAGACTCTACTATTCCTTTGTGATTGATTATAACCAGATCGGCAATGTGACAGAGGGCAATACGCGCTCCATCACTCTCTGGGTTGGTTCCGGGCGTGACCAGGCAAATGTAATTAAATCCCTGGTAGATAAGACCTTTACCAACCAAACCGGTATTAGTGTCAATGTGATGATTGTCGATATGGGTACACTTTTGCAGGCAACCTTGGCAGGACAGGGTCCGGATGTCGCAATCCAAGTCGGCAACGACTTGCCAATGAATTACGGGCTTCGAAATGCGGTGGCGGATCTGAGTCAGTTTGACGATCTTTCTGAGGTGACTTCCCGCTTTAACGCGAGCGCGATGGAGGCATTCCAGTTTGACGGTGCAACCTACGGTCTTCCGGAGACACAGACCTTCCCGATGATGTTCTACCGCAAGGATATCTTAAAAGAATTGAACCTTGAAATTCCAACGACCTGGGATGAAGTCAAGGTGGTAATGACGGTTCTTAGCAAGAACCAGATGGAGATCGGTATGCTTCCTGGCGAAAACATTTTCGCGATGATTCTCTATCAGAATGGCGGCAATTACTACAATGAGGATGCATCCCGCTCCGCACTCGATTCGGACGCGGCGATCAATGCCTTTAAAGAATACTGTGAATTCTATACAGATTACAAGCTTGACCAGGCGACAGTGGTTGATGAGCGTTTCCGCCTCGGCGAGTGCCCGATCATTATCTCGGATTATACACTCTACAATAATCTCCAGGTATCCGCACCGGATATCAAGGGACTTTGGGGGATGGCTCCAGTTCCGGGAGTAAAGCGCGAGGACGGCACGGTCGATAATACTGTCGGCAGTACTGGCGCGGCCTGCATTATGATGGAGGACAATGCGGATACTGCCGCTTCCTGGGAGTTCTTAAAATGGTGGACCTCAGCGCAGACACAGATTGACTACGGCCGCGAGATGGAGTCCTTGATGGGTTCTGCGGCGCGTATTGCCACGGCAAACCTTGAGGCGTTCGAGGCACTTCCTTGGCCGAATACGGAGAGGGAAGCTCTGATGAGCCAGTTTTCACAGGTAAGGGGAATCCCGCAGGTTCCGGGCGGATATTTCTCCTGGCGCAATGTCAACAACGCATTCTACCGCGTAACCACGAAGACGGACTCCGTGTCGCCGAGAGAGGAATTGATGGATAAAGTTCTCCTGATCAATTCTGAGATTGATTATAAGCGCAAGGAATTTAATCTGCCGCTCTACGAAGAAAAATAGAAAGGAGGAGGTTGATTCAATGAGTAAGAATAATGCCAGTGCAGCAGTGCTTGATTCCAATATGGAAAAGGCAAAACAAGAGGGAAAGCTCATAAACCGCATAAAGAAAAGCAGAACCTCCTACCTGATGTTGGCACCGTACCTGATCTTATTTACATTTTTTACCATCGCACCGGTGCTGGTATCCATCGGGTTAAGTTTCACGTACTTCAATATGCTCGAGGCTCCGACTTTTGTGGGCTGGGCGAACTACGTCAAGCTTTTCCTAGATGATGATATTTTCATGATCGCTCTGAAAAACACACTGCTCTTTGCGGTAATCACAGGGCCGGTCAGCTATCTTTTGTGTGTGCTTTTCGCGTGGATTATCAATGAATTTCGCGGAAAGATGCGCGCGTTCCTCACCCTGATTTTCTACGCTCCGTCCATCTGCGGGCAGGCGTACTTAGTCTGGAACATTATCTTAAACCCGGGCAAAACCGGATGGTTAAACGGTATCTTAATTAAGATGGGCTTTCTTGATGAGCCAATCCTGTGGATGCAGACGGAGAAATATGTGCTTCCGGTGCTGATTGTCGTACAGTTATGGCTGTCACTTGGAACTGGTTTCCTCTCCTTTATCGCAGGACTTCAGACCGTGGATAAGTCGCTTTATGAGGCGGCTGCGGTGGACGGGGTAAAGAACCGCTGGCAGGAATTATGGTTTATCACTCTGCCATCGATGAAGCCGCAGTTAATGTTCGGTGCGGTGATGCAGATCACACAGTCATTTGCGGTGGCGGATATCTCCATACAGCTTGCCGGAAATCCGTCCGTCAACTATGCCGGGGCGACCGTTGTGACCCATCTTCTCGACTACAGTTCCACGCGTTACGAGATGGGCTACGCTTCGGCTATCGCAACCGTTTTGTTCCTTCTTATGGTGGGGACGAACAAGTTCGTACAAAAAGTATTAGGAAGGGTGGGAGAGTAATTGGCAGACAAAGCTGGATATAAGAAACCGAAAAAAGTAAATTATAAAAAGCAGAAGCAGTTAAACCGCTCCAAAGCCGGAAATGGATTGCTCTTCGTCCTAATGTTTATCTGCGGCGTATTTATGGCGTTGCCGCTTGTAATGATTATCAACAACGCCCTAAAACCGCTCGATGAGATTTTCCAGTACCCGCCGCGCATTTTTGTAAAAAATCCGACGATGGAGAATTTTACTGACCTCTTTGTTTTGATGAATGATTCATGGGTGCCGTTTTCCAGATACATATTAAACACCCTGATCATCACTGTTTCCGGTACAGTAGGTCATGTCATTGTGGCATCCTTTGCAGCGTACCCGCTTGCAAAGCACAATTTTCCGGGCAAGAAGATTATTTTCGGTCTGGTTGTCCTCTCAATGATGTTCTCCTACAATGTAACACAGATCCCGAACTATATGATTATCACCTGGCTTGGGATGAACAATACTTACTTAGCATTAATCTTACCGGCATGGCAGTATGGTATGGGACTCTATTTGATGAAACAGTTTATGGAGCAGATTCCGAACTCACTCCTTGAGTCGGCGAGACTCGACGGTGCTTCCGAGATCCGCACCTTCTGGACAATGGTTATGCCAAACGTAAAACCGGCATGGCTGACACTCGCAATTTTCCAGTTCCAGCAGATGTGGGCACAGACCGGAAACCAGTTCCTTAGAGACGAGCAGTTAAAGCCATTGCAGTACGCATTGCAGCAGATTACTGCGGGCGGTACGGCGAGAGCTGGCGCGGCGGCAGCAGTATCCTTTATTATTGCTGCCATCCCGATTATCTTCTTCTTAATCTGCCAGAGCAATGTCATTGAGACCATGACCACATCCGGTATGAAAGACTAAAAAGGAGGGGAAAAGATGAAAAAAGTAAAATTATGGAAAAAAATTGTCATCACAGCCCTCTCCGTATTTATGCTCACAGAGCCTGCGATGGCAAAGGCCGACACTATTGTGCCTTACGATTCCTACAATTACGACTACTGGGAGGATATTGTATTTACCCCGGCAGCCTATATCCCGGAAAACAGTGTTTCCGGAACGACGCTTGGCGTGGGAAGCTTTTTAAACCCGCAGGATCTTTGTGTGTCGCCAGGCGGAGAAGTTTATATCGCGGATACGGGCAACAACCGTATTGTGGTGGTGGATAGTTCCCTAACAAAGATGGTGCGCATTATCGATTCGTTTGAGCGCGACGGACAGACGGATACCTTTAAATCGCCATACGGTGTCTGTGTTTCGCAGAACGGGCAGCTCTATATTGCGGACTCGGAGAATCGCAGAATTGTGGTACTTGAGGCGGATGATCTCTCGTTTGTCAAGATTATCGACAATCCAACCTCCGATGTTTTGGATGAGGACTTTATCTTTACTCCATTGAAAGTAACAGTGGATTATGCGGATCGCGTATACTGTATCGCGAGGCGTATGTTCCAGGGAATTATGGTATTTGAGAGCGAGGGCGATTTCACTGGATTTTTCGGCACAGTTAAGGTAAATATCACGCCGTGGGAAAAACTCTGGAGAAAACTTTCCACAAAGGAGCAGAGGGCAAAGCAGCAGCTCTTTATCCCAACAGAGTTTACCGGTATTGATATTGATACAGATGGCTTTGTGTATGCCTCGAACTTTGACTCAAATGGGAAACAGGCCGTCAGACGCTTAAACCCAAAGGGTGAGGATGTTATCCGAAAGGGTGAGAATGCGAATGTCGGCGGCGACTTGATTACCGTTGGAACTTCTGACTACAGCGGTGTATCAACGATTGTGGATGTGGTTTACCGCGGCAAGGGAATATACTCTCTTCTTGATTCAAAAAGAGGTCGTATTTTTACTTACGATCACGAGGGCAATCTCCTCTACATCTTCGGCGGACTTGGCACCCAGGCGGGAACCTTTACGACTCCGGTGGCAGTCGAGGGAATCGGCGACAAAATCATCGTGCTTGATTCCTACCGCAAAGAGATGTTAGTTTTCACAGAGACACAGTACGGTGATTTAATTAACCGGGCAGTGGGACTGCGCTATGACGGCGATGAAACACTTGCAGTTGATCTGTGGAAACAGGTGCTGATGCTCGACGAGAACAACGAGCTTGCCAATGTCGGGATCGGCAAGGCGTACCTCACCGCCGGCGATAATGAGCAGGCGATGAAATATCTGCGCATCGGCATGAGCCGCCAGTATTATTCGGTCGCTTACCGCAGATACCGCAACGATTTTCTAAAGAAATACCTCGGCGTTATCCTAAGCGTAGCAATTCTTGGCGTTGCCCTGATTGTCTTTTTCATAAAATGGAGAAAGAAGAAGAAGGGAATCTATGTAGATGATGAAGGGGGTGCGTTTGACGTATGAGAGAGAATTTTTCTGTGGCAAAAATTAAATATTTATTTTATACCCTGACGCATCCGATGGACGGTTTTTATGAGATCCGCCACCGGGGACGGGGGAGTGTGCCGATTGCAGTTATCTCTGTTATCCTGTTCAGCTTCGTGTTTTCGATCAACAAGATTATGGCGAGTTTTATTGTGAATGACACCAACCCGCGCACGGTGGATAGTCTGGATAATTTGAGCGGCGTGCTGCTTTTGTACTTGTTATTTTGCGTTGGCAACTGGTCAATCACCTGCTTACTTAACGGCGAGGGAAGATTAAAGGATATCGCCACAGTGCTTGGCTACTCATTAGTGCCAATCACGTTAAGCTATGTGATTGCGACAATCGTCTCCCAGGTAATCGCACAGAATGAGGAAGGCTTTTACAGCATTATCATTACGATCGGCACTTTATGGACCGTGCTTTTGGCACTCTCCGGAATTATGATCGTGCATAATTACAGTCTGGCAAAGACTTTGCTGACCCTGATTTTAACTGTGGTTTCCATGCTGATTATCGTTTTCATTGTAATGTTGCTCTCGGATCTGGTAAATCAGGTATATGGCTTTATCTACAGTATTTACACGGAACTTTTGTTTAGAAGTTAGGAGGATGCGGCAATGAAGAAAAAAATGAGTACAATCAAGAAAATCATTCTCTCTGTCGTATCGATTGTAGTCTTAATCGTAGCAATTTATCTGATTTATACTACGGTACATTACAAGATGTTTTCCGATTACAAGGACTATCTTGCAGATAATGAAGCCTACGAGGAGGGCGTGGCGTTTGCCGCAAAAAACGACGCTTCCCCGAATGTTTCCGGGATGCAGCTCGCGGCAGAAAATGATTTCCTAAAACTTTACATCAACACAAAGACGGCACAGACCGCTGTGTACGATAAGCGTACTGGCATGACAACGTACTCCAATCCAGAAGGTGCGGAAGATGACGCGATTGCCGGAAAGACGCACAAATCATATTTGCAGTCGCAGTTAATTGTGGATTTTTACAATGCGGCACGCAATAGTTCAACTTACAATTCCTATGATTACAGCACCTCGATCGGTCAGTTTGAAGTGCAGAGTATTCCAAATGGTGTTCGTGTACTTTACACCATCGGCGATATGAGCAGCCCAACCGGTATTGTGCCGGAGTATATCGAGGCGGAGCGTCTGGAGAGTTACTTGGCGAAGATAAGCGAAAAGAACGCAAAGTATGTAAGACAGCGTTATTCGGAATGGTCGGAAAAAGAGGGCTGGATGATTATTGTTGAGGGAGCAAAGGGTGCTGCTTCACAGATGCGCAGGATGAATGAATATCTGGCGGAGGCGGGATACACGGAGGAGGATTACAATGCGGATATGCTTGCCTCTGGCGTGGAGGGTGTGCTGCCAACCTATTTTGTTATTCCGCTTGAGTACACCTTGGAGGCGGACGGTTTGAGGGTGCGCGTTCCAGTCAGCCACATCGAGGAGAACGGTGACGGCAAAGTTTACCGCATTCAGCTTCTTCGCTATTTCGGCGCGTCGGCTATGGCAGATGAGGATGGCGGCTATATGCTTGTCCCGAACGGCGCAGGTTCCATTATCAAATTTAATAATGGAAAAACCGACGCATCTGCATATAGCCAGTATGTGTACAATATCGATCCGGTGGCGGCGGAATATCTGGTAAGAGAGAATCTGGAACAAGTGCGGATGCCATTTTTCGGAATGTATTACAAAAATACGGATATTGGGCTCTTTACCGTAATTGAGAAGGGTGAAAGCCATGCGATGATCAATGCGAGCGTAGCTGGCTCATTAAACTCCTACAATTATGCATACCCGACTTTTGTTGTGCGCGGTTCCGATTCCTTAGCGATGTTTGGCACGGGCGGAAATGCCTCGGATCTTCCGATTGTAGAGCCGGAATTGTATAATACGGATATTATTGTGCGCTACAGCTTTCTGGAAAAAGGAAAATCAGATTATTCTGGCATGGCGAATTACTACCGCGAGAAGTTAATCGCAAACGGCACATTAAAACCGCTTGCAAAAGCTTCGGATATTCCATTCTATATGGATTTGATCGGCGGCGTGAAAGTCGATGCAAATATTTTGGGCGTTTCCTACTTAGATGTTCACCCGATGACCACTTATAAAGAGGCGGAGGAGATTATTGATGATCTGGCTGCCGGAGGAGTGAATCGCCTGGTATTAAATTATCAGGGATGGTTTAACGAGGGCTACTACCATGACGCGGCAAGCAAGGTTAAGCTGGTAAAAGAACTTGGCAGCAAAAAAGAGCTTGAGAAACTAACGGATAAAGTGGAGGCGGCAGGCGGAAAACTCTACGGTGATGTCGCGTTCCAGAAAATTTCCTTTGTTGCAGATAATTATAACTATACAAGAGAATCTGCACGCTACTACGGCGCGGGCTACACGCTTTCCTTTGGGCAGGTTAGTCCGGTTACATTGCGCCAGACTCATTCTTTAGGGTATTCAGAAACTATATACGATATAATTTCGCCGAAATTTTTGGTTCGCTACGTGGATAAATTTGCAAAGAAGATTGGCAAGTATGATATCTCCGGTATCTCGCTTCGCGACTTAGGCGATCTTCTTACCTCTGACAAAAAGCGCACGGAAATTATTTTGCGCGAAGAGGCAAAAGAGATTGTAAAGGGGCAGTTTGAGAAATTAAAAAATACTGGAAAAGACTTGATGGTCAGCGGCGGCAATGCCTATACTTGGGGCTACAGCAATGACTTAATCAATATTCCGGTTTCCGGCAACCGCTATCTTATCATTGACGAGGATGTGCCGTTCTATCAGATGCTGGTACACGGCTGCATCGACTATACAGGAAAAGCGATCAATCTGGATGATTCCTTTGACCAGAAAGACAGTGTCCTGACGATGATTGAGTACGGCTGTGCCCCACATTTTACCTTTACAGGCAAGCAGTCGAGCGATATGAAGTACACAGGTCTTAACAGTTTCTACAGCACAACCTACAAGAATCAGACAGATGTGGAGGAAAACAACACAGTATTTTCCTGGGATACTCTGGCAAAGAGTGTGTACAGTGAAGTCAACGGCGTGTTAAGGAATGTGACGGACGCGACAATCACAAAGCATGAAACTCTTGATTCCGGCGTGGTAAAAGTGACCTACAGCAATGGCGTTATGATTTATATTAACAAGCAGGCGGTGGCGGCGGATGCCGAGGGCAGTCAGCTTGCGGCGAAATCCTATGAAGTAAGGGGGGCAGGCAGATGAAAAAGAAAAAGGGAATGACCTTGACGGGAAAGCGCGCGGTGGTCGGACTGCTCTTTATCTCCCCGTGGATTGTCGGTTTCCTCGCATTCTATGTGCGCAGCTTTATTATGACAATCCAGTTCGCCCTCTCCGAGGTCAATGTAAATCCTGGTGTCGGCGGTTACACGACAAAATTTTTGGGATTGGAAAATTTTGTATATGAATTTACAAAGCATCCACGTTTCTCCCAGACGCTTGTAACTTCCCTGCAAGATATTTTGATTGACGTGCCGCTTATCGTGTTCTTCAGCTTGTTTATGGCATTGCTTCTGAACAAGAAATTTACCGGGAGAACACTGGTGCGTGCCATCTTCTTTATCCCGGTAATTATGAATGCGGATGCGATTGTCTCCGCGATCGAGATGGCGAGAAGCGCGATGATGGGCGGTGTGTCCGCGACATCCGCAGCAATCTCCGAATCCACATCCGGCGGCGTAAATATCGAGTACTATCTAAGCCTGTTTAAGGAGCTCGCGCTTCCAGATTCCCTGCTCGATTACGTTGTCGGGGCAATCGGGCGGCTAAATGATATTATTTCTGCATCCGGTGTACAGATCGTTATTTTTATCGCGGCATTGCAGTCAATTCCATCTTCTCTCTATGAAGTGGCAAAGATCGAGGGGGCGACTGGGTACGAAACATTTTGGAAAGTTACATTTCCGATGGTACTGCCGCATATTATCACAAATATTGTGTATACGGTGGTCGATTCATTTACAAACAGTCAGATTGTTGATATGGCGTATGAGACAGCGTACACTGATCAGATCTGGGGGCTTAGCTCCGCGATGAGCTTGACTACTACCGTACTTATCTGTTTGATACTTGGAATTGTCTGCGGCTTGATTCAGAAGCGGACGTTCTACTATAACTAGGAAAGGAGGAGAATACTATGCAGCTTGCGCAGAATTACAAAGCAAAATTTCAATCGATGAAAGAAGATAAGCAGTTTGCGAATGACAGACGAAAAGCCGTCCGGATTTCAAAAAAAGTTATTCTCGGCCTTTTCAAGGCAGTAGTGTTAATTGGGATCAGCTATATGATCTTAAGTCCGCTGATCGGTATGTTAAGCAGTTCTTTCTTTACGGACAGCGATGTGTATAATCCAATGGTATACCTCTTTCCAGCGGAAGGAACCCTAGAGCGCTACTCGACATCGCTCGCAGTTATGGATTACTGGAAGGGGCTTTTCAAAACAATTCTTTATGATCTGACGCTGATGGCAATACAGCTGATTATGTGTTCGTTAGTCGGCTATGGTTTTGCACGGTTTGATTTTCCGTTAAAGAAAGTTTTGTTTGGCTGTGTTGTCATTATGATCGTGCTTCCGATGAATACCATTATGGTTCCGCTCTACATGACATTCCGCAATTTCGGGCCATTTGGAAATCTGCTCTCAACGCCGATTCCAATGTATATTATGACAGCGTTTGCCTGCGGTCTGCGCTCCGGACTCTACATTTATATTTTTAATCAGTTCTTCCGGGGACTTCCAAAGGAGATTGAGGAGGCAGCATTTGTGGATGGGGCAGGAATGTTCTACACCTATTCCCGAATCATGTTAGTAAATGCGATGCCGTCGGTAATCACTGTATCGATTTTCTCGCTGGTATGGCAGTATAACGATTCATTTTACGCCAGAATGTTTACAATCAGCGCGAATATTTTACTAAGCAAAAAGATTGGCGCGCTCTCGCAGACAATCTCTAACTCCTATGAGATAAATGACCCGACGATCCTGCAGCTCTACACTTATGCGGGGGTTATCCTGTTGATTATTCCGGTACTTTTCATCTATGTTCTTTTGCAGAGGAAATTTATCGAGGGCGTGGAGCGAAGTGGTATTGTAGGTTAGTTGCTTACCGCAGGCGGAAATTCCGTCTGCGGCAGCCTGCTCTAAGTGGCAGTACTTCTGTTATTGCAGAAATGCTGTAATGGAAATAATATATTTTCAAGTTAAGGAGGAGAAGTATGTTTAAGAAAAAAAGATGGATTGCAGCCAGCATGGTAATGGCGGTGATGATCACCGGCTGCGGGGACGAAAAGAAGCCAGATCCAACGCCGATTCCAACCACACCGGAGCCAACCAAAGCTGCGACACCGGTGCCAAGTACACCGGAACCAACCAAGACGGAAGCACCGGAGCCAACTAACGCACCGGCAGCGACCAGCGCGCCATCCTTTGAGGTGGGCAAAGTGGTGGATTTTGAGGATGGCAATATGAGTTTTGCCGCAGTGAAAGAATCCCTTGTCACCAGCGCGGAAACTGAACTTTCCGTTGTGGATTTTGCCGGTTCCAAAATGCTTCAGGCGGTTGCATCGGACACGGCGAAATTCCCGTATATCGCACTCGATATTTCCAGTCTTGCAGGAGATGCGATTGAGAGTGTGCGCAGCATTGAATTTGATATAGGACTCGCCTCGCCGTCAGATACCTTCTATGCGGCTTCCGGCTTTGTTTATTACTATGTCGGCGCGGACAATGCCGAAAAGACCGCACCATGGTCGGTGTATATGGCAGTAAAGAATCCTAAGAGAACTTCTGTTACATTAAATGAAGATGAGAGTTTTGTCGCAGGGGCAAAAAATATTATTATTATCTCCAAAGAAACGGATAATGCGATTGAGCCAACAAGCGCGACAAACAAGGTATATATTGATAATATTGTATTGAAAGATGCGTCCGGCAATGCGATCGCCCTCAACACTGCCGCAGAATTTAATGCGCCGGATGGATTTGCGGATGAGGATTGGAGCAATCTTGTACCAGTAAAGAACGAGGTTGAGATCCCTGGCATGGCGGGAACGAATCCTGGTGGCTGGTGGCCTGCAAACGGAATTTCAACTGATCCGGCGCAGACGGATGCCAATGTGGTGGATGCCTCCGTCTTTGGTCCTGGACAGATTATGACCATCTATATGAATGCTGATTTCAGCAAACTTGAAGATTGGCAGAAATATATCAAATTGGTTGGTCAGTATTATGAAGTGGAGGGTTCCGAGATTGGTGCCCCGAACTGGGAGGCATTTAATGAGCAGGATGTTGCTGATCTAAGCATTGAAACAAATGAGGAAGGCAAAACAACAACGACGTTTAATATCTATAAGCTGCCGATGAATGATTCCTATACTACAGCTCAGATCAGTTACGATACTGTTGCCTCCTACCTTGGTGAAGACTGGTTTAAGTATGTGAAATTCCTTGGTATTGCAGACTATGGCTTTGAGCTTCCGATTACAAAAGTAACCGTGGGCGAGGAGAAGAAAGTTCTTCCTGCTACCATTAACAACACAGAAGTATCAGGCTTTGCAGTAAAGGGCGACGGCTGGGCACAGGCTGGCGTGGATACCGTTGCAGCGGGAGGAAGCTTCGATGTAAGCCTTTTAAAACCGGGCTGTGTGATTACAGTTGACTATAAGTCCGAGGGTTCCCTGTGGCTGGTTGCGGATTCCATCGCAGATATGGGCGCGCCTTATGGCTGGACGAGAATCGCTTACGATGAGACAGCGGAAGTAAAGAGTATGGGAGCAGTAAATGACGACCGTAATCAGGTTCAGTTTACTTATGATCAGATTGTCGCAGCACTTGGCACGGAGGATTTCTCCGCTATGTCAAAATTACAGTGCGAGTCCGATCAGGCATGGGAAGTCTTCAAAGTGACCATCGGCGAGTACGCGCCGGAAGCACTGAAATTTACGGATGAGGTGATGATTGAAAATTCTGCAGTAAAAGCAGCTGGCTGGGCGCAGGATGGCGTGACAAGAGTTGCCGATGGCGGTACATTTGACTATACGCTTTTAGTTCCTGGCACGGTTGTCAATGTGTACTACAAGGAAAATGGAGCAAATTACTGGCTTGTAGCAAATCCAGTTGCTGGCGAAGCACCTTATGATTGGTCGCGCATTGGCGATGGGAATAACGGTACCTCCCGCATGGACCCGAAAAAATGTATTATGCAGATTACTTATGATCAGATTGTAGAGGCACTTGGCACGGAGGATTTCTCAACCATGGCAGGACTTCAGGTAGAGTCAAGCGAAGAGTGGGAGATCTACGGGATCGGCATCGCGAAATTAGCAGAGTAATGC
The DNA here is from genome assembly GCA_910585065.1 of uncultured Lachnospiraceae bacterium. Classification (GTDB taxonomy): domain Bacteria; phylum Bacillota; class Clostridia; order Lachnospirales; family Lachnospiraceae; genus RGIG4057. Next base: position 1,942 of record CAJUCG010000043.1, on the reverse strand, counting down.
ACAGGATATAAGAATGCGAAGCAGCCAAAACATTAAGCGCGGCGGATAATTTATCTGCCGCGCCAAAGGCAATTTTTACACCGCATTAAGTTTAAATGCAGAATTGGAGGTAAATTATGTTTAACAGCAAAATCAGAAAAGCAACCGCGCTCGCACTTACGGGCGTAATGGCATTTTCCATGACCGCATGTGGCGGTGGCGATGACAAGGAGGGAACACCTACGCCGACTTCCTCCGCATCAAGCAATCCGACTACCGCACCAAAGGAAGATAATGAAAATCCATCCGGCACTGACAATCCGGGGGAAACTACACCGTCCGGAAGCGATGGGGAAGTAAGTTCTGTTGAGCCATGGCCGGGTTCTCCGAGAACGATCCACATCGGTACTTGGTATGATCAGTATTATGATAGTACCCATACTGATATTTATAACCAGCCAAAAGTATCTAACCTTGAGACCGCGGAGATGATGTTAAATAATGTGCGCCGCGTTGAAGAAAAATACAATGTGCGTATTGAGTATGTCAATTTGACTTGGGAAGGAATTATGGAGTCCATCAATACTTCCATTATGGCGGGTTCCCCGGACTGCGATATCTACCAGGCGGACTTACAGTTTGGTGTGCCGGCGGTAATGAACGATTACGCGACCGCTATTGAGGATATGGCACCTGCAAATGATGATATCTTTACCGATCAGGTGGTGTTCCGCTATCTTAATATTCCGGGTATGGATAAACATTATCTGTTCCAGGGTTCCGCACTTGATCTGGGTGCGTATCCACTTGGCTTTAATATGGACTTAATCAATGAGGCAGGTCTTGACAATCCGCAGGATCTCTATGATAAGGGTCAGTGGACTTGGGAGAAATTTACAGAATATCTGCGCATCTTAACAAAGGATACGGACGGCGACGGCAATACTGATCAGTACGGATACACGGGCTGGTGGACAACAATGTTTAATAATCTGTTAATGTCGAACGGCACCCATGTAGCGTCGGGCGCACAGGAACAGTTAAGTTCCCCGGCAACGATTGAGGTATTGGAACTTATGTATCAGATCTATCAGACGGATAAGACCGCAAAGCCTTGGAATGAGGAGGAGTGGGCGGTAAATAATGAGTATTATGACGGCAAAGTTGCATTCTGGTGCGGTGCTACCTGGGTACACCAGGGACATCTCTCCTCCGATGTCGGCTTTGAGATAGGAGTAGTTCCGTGGCCGGTTGGTCCGAGCGGAAACCAGGAAACCAACAGCCAGATCGCAGTTCTCGGAAATTGGAATATTATCCCAGCCGGTGTGGAGCGTCCGGACTTTGTATACCAGGTATATAAAGAATTCTGCAACTGGTATGACGGCGATCTTGAGTACCGCGACGATACGGAGTGGGCTGAGGATATGATGGAAACCGAGAGGAATTTTGGGTACCTCAAGATGATGTCACAAACTACTCCTTGGTTCGATCTCTGGGCTAATATTAAGGATCTTAATGCAGGGGTGAGCATGGTAACATCGAACCCAGATAGTGTACTGACTCCAGCACAGGCAGCGGAGCAGTACAAACAGCTTGTACAGGATTATCTTGACTTGAATTTTGGCAAGTAAGAAAAATGAGAACTCTGTATTTTACTGTATTAGAAAAATCCCCCGCAAGAAAGGCGGGGGATTTTCTTTGCGTAGGGGAAAATCTTTTCCTACTTGATCTCAAATGCAAAATGGTGCATAAATAGTGCAAAATAAAGCAAAATAATGCTTGCAATTTTAAAAAAATTATAGTATAATGCAGATGTAGGCAAAAACAGGAAAGAAAGTAATGGTGCATAAATAATACATAATTAGTGAAAATGCACTACGATGTAATATTAAAACAAAACCAAGCAAAAAGAAAGGGGTAGTAAAACTATGAGCAATGTAACCATGTTAACTGAAAATCTTCC
>CAJUCG010000042.1 GCA_910585065.1 uncultured Lachnospiraceae bacterium | reverse complement strand
TGCCTGAATACTTTTGCTGATATTTCCTGTACCTACGCGCATTGGCAGGATTTTGCTATCCTCATCCTGAAAGACGACAACTGTACTTTTTGTGCCGAAATCAATGGCAACTACGCGGTTGCGGTTGATATCCGCCTTTGGGTTGCGCGCGACGAAACCCATGGAAGATAGTTCAAGTACGGGACAATCTTTTGCCTCATCCGTATTCCACAGATCCCAGTGACCCCGGTTTGGATCGGTGAGAATATTTTGGTCGTAAGGATCAATATCCGCTCGAATATGCTCCACCTCAAGCAGAGGTTTTGAAGCGGCCTCGGCATCTAATGTATTGATCACACTTGCGCGGGTTCCCTGTTTGGTGATAGTACTGTAGCTGATATTGAACTCGGATAAACTGCCTTTTTCCCTTAAATCTGTGGATATTTTATCAAAATTGATATGAAAATCATCCGTGATAAGATCGGCGGCAAGGAATTCGCCCATGCGGTCAAATGCAGTTTTTAAGTCGTCAAATTCTCCTCCATAAGGGTTTACCGAAAGCTTTAAGTCGCGGAAACTGCGCAGTTTTGCAGCGGGAGTTGCAGCAGAGATCACCGCGGTAGGCATAACAGTAAAATCTGCTCGAATTCTCCCGGATACAAAATTTTTATTTCGGATATCATAGACCATAATCCCTGAACCAAATGGGGAGGCAGTGGTAAAGGATTCATCGGAGTAAGCCAGGTAATTGTGGAAGGTAGGGTTTGTTTCATGCACGAGATCAACAAAATTCCCCCCCGCCTTCTTTTTCCTGCTGTATTCGGCATTTAACATATATACGTTCTCGATCGCGGAAAAGGAGATGGTTTCCAAAAGCTCTCTCTCGAACAGTTTGGCCGGGAAATTGTAAAATCCCAGGTCATAATCGTCCGGCATTTTCCTGTGAGTATCAAACCGGAAAGTAAGCAGATCGGGGATGAGAACGGAGGACTTGGTGTTGTATAATACCAGTTTGGAGGTGCTGCCAATCCTCATAGGAAGCCACTCATATTTTGCCAAATAATTACGTATTAAACCGATATGCTGCTCAATTTCCTTGCGGAATCCGCCAAGCTCCGATTCCAGTATGCTGTCAAAAATCTTTGATTTAAACATCTGATATAAATTGTCGGTGCTAAGCGGGAGCCTGTCAACAAACTTTGTATATTCCATTTCTCTTACCTCACTTTATCAGCGTTACTTATTCCAAGGATACTTGATGAACCATACCAATGTAATCTCCGCCATATGCATCTTCTATACATCTTGCAGAGACATATTCTAAGGTATGTGGATTGGCGGCGCGGATAAACACAAGTTCGTTTTCTGCGTCGGTGTTCAACATAAGTTTCCTTGCGTTCTCGATTGGCATACGGTTTGTGACAGCGTCCGGCTCGGTGGTATAATAAATTTCAACTGTGTAGTCATCGGATTCAAATACCTCATACCATCTGCCATAGTCCACTCTGCCGGGGATTCTTGACGGTGCTTCGTCCACATCGAGTGTTTTGAAGCAGCGTTTCTTGCAGGTGCCAATATAGTATTTGAATGGAATTTCGCCGCCAGCTTCATCATTTTCAATAATCTCGACCCGTCCGCCCTTGCGGCATTCGATCAGTCCAAACGCCACGCCAGTCTTCCCGGACGGACGCTCAAATTCGCCCCGGTCATCCGGCCGATCTGCCGCTTCCGGGTTGATCTGTGCGCGCTTTTTGTAGAACGCCTCCGTGCCGATCGGCGGCAGCAGTTCAAACATCGGGGAAGCATTGTCCCGCCTTTTGATCTGAGTTGTATAAAAAAGGATTTTTTTAGAAAATATTTCCTCTACATATCTGGATTTTGAGGAGTTACCTGCCAGGATGATATAAATATTATCAATGGCATCTAAATTTGTCTGTCCGAAAGCAGTGATTAATGAGGTAAAAAAGCTTTCAATCCCCTTCTCAATGCGGTAATAAATCAATTCGTTCAGTTCGTCTTCGCTTGCGGAAAGTGCCATCCCCACCACCTGGGAGCCGTCATTGCGGAAGAGATTTACCTTGATGGATCCGCTCTCGTCCACTGTTTCCTCCCCTGTATTTTCCCAGAGCGGACGCAGTTTATCGGTCAGATTACGCATATTGATATTTGCTTCGCGCGAGTCGGAGATCAGTGCTTCACTCCCGGCAAAATCCGGACACATCGCCGGACGGTTGAAGGAGATATTTTCCTCGCGAAGTTTCTCCTCATTTGTCCGGAAAACATAGAAAGCGAGTTCTGCCAAGATATTTTCACCGCCCAGATAGCGATCTCCGCTTGCCCCGAAATGTTCTATGGTATAGTCATATTTTGGAGCGAAAGATTCCCGCCATACACCGAAATCAAAATCCGTTGTGCCGCCCCCAAAATCGAATACAGAATAGAAGACTTGTTCATCTCCCTCCGGCTCAAAGCCATATTCCTGCAAAGCACATACCGCATATGCGGCCGGCTCACTAATACTGCCGTTGATCTTAAAATTTTTCATGATCTCCTCATCTTGCAGCAGCGGTTCCGGCAGTGCTTTTTTGATCCCGCGCTCAAAGCTTTCTGCGATTTTTTCCCGCACGGCAAACTCGTATGTAACGGGAAAAGAAAGGTAGTAGTTAAGGAAAATACCATTGCGCATATTGTTGATATAAAGACCCAGATAATATGCGTAGAGTTCAATTGGGTTTAAATCTTCATCGGTGAGCTCGCGAAATGCTTTGAGCAGATAATCATTATTTTTCCGGTCACGGATGCGGATTGCCTTTTTTACCCCCGCATCGCCCGCCCACTGCTTGAGTTCGGAAAAGAACGCGCTGTAGTCCGTGCTGAGCGATGTCTGCAGATCGTCCACTGCCCGGTGAGAAATATATACATCATCCCAGCGCGTAGCAGGACGACCGAGTGTGGCGACATAGGCATCAAGGAAGGAATCAAGGTCGTTAAACTCGATAATTGTAGGGTTTTCATAATGCTCTGCGCGGATGCTCTTGCTGACATTTCCTGTACCGACACGCACCGGCAGAATTCGGCTGTCCTCATTTTGATAGACAACCACCGTACTTTTTGTGCCAAAATCGATGGCGACAATGCGGTTGCGGTTAATGTCGGCACGCGGATTGCGCGCTACATACCCCTGATAAGATAGATCAAGAACCGGGAAGTCACCCCCATCGCCGTCATACCAAAGATCCCAATGACCCCGGTTTGGATCAGTGAGAATTTTTTCGTCATACGGATCGATATCTGCGCGCTCATGATCGACTTCCAACAATAGTTTTGAAACCTCTTCTGCATCAAGTTCGTCAATGATAATCGAACTGTCGTCTTCCCCGCCCATCTCGCCAATCTGAAATTGTTCCAGTTCTCTCTCCTGTATGGTTTTGGTAACCTTTGCCCGAACCATCTCACACAAACTGCCTTCACACAGCGGCAGTTTATCAACCAGCTTTGTATATTCCATACCTCTTACCTCACTTTACCAGTGCTTTGTTTACGGTTTTGCCGTTTACGCGGTATCCCCTGAGTAATATGCCTGAAATATTTGATATTCGCTGCCCCCGTGCCAGGCATACATGGAGGTCTTCGTCGAACCGATCCCCTATCTTTGGTTCAATCAATGTGTAGACAGGCTGCTCGAAGGTCAGATTGTACAGGGAAATAAAATATTCGAAAAGACTGTCGATTTTTATGCAGTCCGTCGAACCATTCGCTGCCAATGTCCTGCCGTAATCCCAGAGATTTGCCAAGCTGTTCTTTTGCGTCCCGCAGGAAATAAAACCGTCGGGGGAAGCAGTGCGGAAAATATTTCTCATCGCGTCCCTTGTTTTTTCACCTAAGGATTGATAGGTTTCCAGCGCGCTGCAAATTGGCTGAAACGCGGTGAGTTTTCCGGCGGCGGACTTTAGTTCTGACTGTGCCGCTACGGCAGCGCGACGGAATTTTTCGGATTCTGTCGCGAGTTCTGATACGCGTGTGCGCATGGTGGAAATTTCTCTGCGCAGCGCGTCATTCTCCGCTTTTAATACCTGGATGGTCTTTTCCAGCGCGGCATTTTGCATTTTTGCTGATGGGACGGACATCTCTGACGCAGGCTCCGAAGACAGCGTGTAACTTGTGCTGCGCCTGGTTCCTTTTTCTGCAAGGGCGAGAAAATACTCTCTGATTTCTCTGTCGTTTAAAATAAACTGACGCACATCCTCCCAATCCATCTTAGCCATTGATTATCACGCTCCATTCTTTTCATGATTGTCTCAAGGCGGATTGCCTCTACCCCATAGCCAGACGAGGTAAAATACATTGCTATGGTACAATAAATATCTCAAATTGTCAATGTTTTTGCGGTGTTGTTTTGCTTAGATTTTGTGGCGGAGGGAGGATTTTTTCGATCCTTGTCTTTGCCTCGGCAAGTTCTTTTATCGTCTTCTTATCGGATACTTTGTGATCGACGGGTGTGATCACACGAAAGTGCCCGTCAAAGCTGGTTAGCACATGGCAGGAAAGCCAGGTAAGAGAAGAAATTGTCACGGATTTTGGGGAGGATGGAGTATCTGTTTCCTCCGCGGATTCAAAACTTTCTTCCGTGCTTTGTTCCAGGCATATCTGTACAAATACGGTGTCATGGTTGATTTCCCTTGTCATGCTGGATACCACATTGCCAAGGGAATAAAAGCAGGGAACATCGCGGCCGTCGGATGTGGAAATATATTCCATTTCCTGCAGGCAGTGAGGGTGGGAACCAATAATCAGATCCGCCCCTGCCTCGGCAATCTCCTTTGCGTGGCTTTTCTGATAATCGCGTACTTCGTGGACATTCTCACTCCCCCAATGTTCATAGACAATTACGAAATCTGCTCCATCCTCGCGCGCCTTCTCAATATTTTCTCTGACCTTTGTTTTTGAGTAGCTGTCAATGATTTTTGAGAGCTGTGTCTTTGTGACAAGTGCCCGCTGGTTGATTAACTCCGTAAAGGAAAGCACAGCAATGCGAATACCATTTTTTTCCATCATCATATAATGCGCACCATCTTCGTCCTCGCAGTAGGTGCCGGTGTGCGGGATGCCGTACTCATCAAGATGCGCGATGGTTTCCTCTATTCCGACAAGTCCGCCGTCCAAACTGTGATTGTTTGCGGTTACAAGATGGGTAATGCCCGCCCATTTTAGAGAAGCAAGATAATCTGCGGGTGCGTTGCAGTTTGGCTGTTCATTTACTTCCCGCTCTTTCGTAGAGTAGGGATTGCTCTTGGAAAGTGTGGTTTCGAGATTGCCAATCACAAAATCGAAGGAGGAAAAGGTATCGCGCAGCAGGTGGAAACTGCCAGTATAGTCATGGGAGCCATCCGACTGTTCTGCGGTGTATTGCTGCCCGGCAAGACACATCAGATCCCCCATCAGGCAGAGAGTGACAGTATTTGACTTCTCTGTTAAATCTTTTGTGTCAGCAGAATCATGATCTTTGCAGGAATCGGAATTTACCCTGGCATCGTTTGCAGAGGAGTTGGAAGAAAATGGGATATTTTGGGGAATATTAGGTTCTGCATTCGGCGGGGAAGTCTGCCCTTCCACGGATTTTAAAGTATCTTTTGATTTTAGTACCGAGGGGAGCAACAGAAGAGTGATATTTAGCAGCATAACAATGATTAATGCGGTAAGCATTCTGCTTATCCGATTTAGTTTTCTCATGGCAAATCCTCATATTTTTATGGTTTTGATCAGGGCAAGCACAGTTTTTCTTCACTATAATTATATCATAAAGAGTAATTTTTTTCAAGACTTGTTGTTTTTTAGGGGCGGGGCTAAAATATACCTTAATTAAATCAGGAAATTTTAAGGGGGAAGGGCTTATGGGGGAAAAAGACTGGCTGGGATATCTCAATGGCGGGGAGGGATGGATAAAACTGTACGAAGCAAACGAGTACACTAAAAAGTTTGGGCTTTCGCTGACAAAGGACAAGGTGCTGAGATTGATGGAGAGGCGAAATGAAGCGTTAAGAAATGAAGGACGGGTAGAATTTGGCACGGGGATACTGCAAAAGATTATCTATGCCTTCTGTGATTCCGACTATGTGGGCGCAGACGAGTGGGATGAGATTTTGGGCAGACTCACAGAGATTTTTTATCTGTATAAAAATGAGATGAAAGATGAGATCACGGATGATGAGCTGATTGCATTTATGCGGGAACAGTATGATGAGGTATGCTGCGGAGATTTGGATTATCTGGAGGGAACCTGTCTTAATCTGTTTGCGCAGGCGGTTCGGGCGGGATATCGGGGGTATGTAAACAGCGGCGGGTATCATGAATATGAGCAGTTTGATCTGCGTGCCAGATGGAGTCACGAGGAGTTTATTGCGGCATTAAATGAATTATGTCAGTAAAGTATTATGAAAAATATTAGGACAGTGTAAAATAGTACAGAGAAAGGAAAATAGAATGAAAGAGGGGTTCGAATCAGAAATTGGCTATGAGTTAAAAGAGCTGCTCCCCGTAGTTAGGCAGCTTGCAGAAAAATATACGGGCTTTGAGAGCAGTTCAATCACTTACGAGAGTGCGCAGCAGTTGATGGAGGCGGTAATCTACCGTATCCGGGAAGATCAGAATGCTGCGGGTATGGATGGCATTGCAGAGGGGCGGGAAGAAAATCAAAAGCTGCAAATACCCACAAGGAAGGAGGATGAGAAAAGGGAAATATCAGCAATGAAGGCATATCAGCGCGGATATGAGGCTGTGGTGCAAAAGGCAAAGGATGCAAATGGATTGTACAATAAAATTATGGAAAATTTTTGTGATTATGGAAGCCGGGTGCTGTATGAAACGATGGTAGTAGAGATGCCAAAATTTTTTCTGCGCTATGATGCCCGTTTTGCGCCGCAGGGAGTTCCGCTATTTGATTATCCTATATCCCAGTCGGCGGAGAAGTTTTTGGGAATTGATCGGGTGTATCAATATCTGTGCTGTATTCACAGAGAACAGGAATTTTTACAAAATTTTCCAGAGGAGGATGTGCGGAGAATCTGTACAACATATTATCAGAAATATGGGGAATTTTCTGCCAGTTTAAGGGAAATTATCTGCGGGGAGATGAGTCGGGAAGAAAAAGTAGGAAGTTTAGAGCAAGATCTGTGATTTAGACTACTTTTTTACGAAAACCTTTAAGAAAAATAAAATAACCCATTGCAAGTTTGCGAAAAAACGTATACAATAGGGGTATCGGGAATGTTTTGCGGAATCTAGTGCGGACGGGAGTATGGATTGTGGACGGCGAAGGCGGCGAAGGCGGTGAAGGTAAAGTGCGGGGCTTGGAAAGACCGCCAGTAAACATCCATATGTGAATGCTGTAGGATTTTTGTAAAACATAACGAAAACGATTTCGAAAAGGAGACAACGGTATGAATTATGGGTATTTTGACGAGGTGAACAAGGAGTACGTAATCACAAAGCCGAACACTCCGGCACCATGGGCGAACTATCTTGGTTCCCCGGCTTACGGCGCGATCATCTCAAACAATGCGGGGGGCTACAGCTTTGTAAAAAGCGGCGCGAACGGGCGTATTATCCGCTATCATTTCAACAGTGATGACACACCGGGACGCTATGTCTATCTGCGGGACGACGAGTCGAAGGATTTCTGGTCAGCTTCCTGGCAGCCAGTGGCAAAGCCGCTTGATACATATGTAAGCGAGTGTCATCACGGAACTGCCTATACAAACATGGTGGCAGATTATGCGGGCATTCATTCGGAAGTGCTTTACTATGTGCCGCTTGATAAGACCTACGAGGTATGGCGCGCGAAAATTACAAACACGACGGATAGAGTGCGCAAAATTTCTGCGTTCGGTTATGCAGAATTTACAAACGACAGCAATTATGAGCAGGATCAGGTAAATTTGCAGTACACACTATTTATCACAAGAACCTATTTTAAAAATAATAATATGATTGTCCAAACTATTAATGAGAATTGCGGAAAGAATGAGGAGGGCAGCAACTGGAGGGAGAGATTCTTCGCATTGTCTGGTGCGCCTGTAACTTCTTACAATGGTGACAAGGCAGCATTTATTGGCAATTATCATAATTATAGCAACCCGGTGGCAGTGGAGAACGGCAAATGCGACAATGTACTCAATTACAACACGAACGGCTGCGGCGCGTTACATACTGCGCTGACTTTACAGCCGGGGGAGACAAAGGAGATCGCATTTATCTTAGGTCAAACTACCCCGTCCGCAGCAAAAAGGATTGTGGATGGCTACGAAGATCTTAGTGTTGTGGAGAAAGAGAAGCAGGAATTGATTGATTACTGGCATACTAAGCTTGCAAATTTCCAGGTAAATACACCGGACGCGGCATTTAACAGCATGGTAAATACCTGGAATGCTTACCAGTGCTTTATTACCTTCACCTGGTCGAGGGCAGCTTCGTTCACCTACTGCGGGCAGCGCAACGGCTATGGCTACCGTGATACCGTGCAGGATATCCAGGGCATTATCCATCTCGATCCGGCGATGGCGGAAAAACAGATCCGTTTTATGCTTTCCGCACAGGTCAACAATGGAGGCGGACTTCCGCTGGTAAAATATGATCACAATGCGGGACATGAAGATACACCGGACGATGATTCCTATGTGCGCACAACAGGGCATCCGGCATACCGCGCCGACGACGCACTCTGGTTATTCCTAACTATTTGGAAATATGTGTCAGAGTCTGGAAATAAAGACTTTATCAACGAAGTAATTCCTTATGCGAACAAGGAGGAGGGTACAGTTTACGACCACTTAAAACGCGCGATCCAGTTCTCGATGGAACGTCTTGGCGACCATAAAATGCCAGCCGGTCTGCACGCGGATTGGAATGATTGTCTGCGCCTTGGCAAAAAGGGCGAGTCCACGTTTGTGGCAATGCAGTTATATTATGCGATGACTGTATTAAAAGGTTTCGCAAAAGATCTAAATGATACGGAATATATTGCATATCTTGATAAGGCACAGAAAGAACTTGGCGAGATTATCCAAAAGGAGTGCTGGGAGGACGATCGCTATGTCCGCGGAATTAAGGAGGACGGGCAGGTTATTGGCTCTAAGCATGACCCGGAAGCAAATATGTGGCTGAATCCACAGTCCTGGGCAGTGATCAGTGGCCTGGCAACAAAGGAGCAGGCAGAAGCAGCATTGGAGTCCGTACACCGTGAGCTAAACACAAAATATGGTGTGCGCGTGATGGCACCATCCTATGTGGATCATGCATTCGATGGTGCGTTAGCACTTTTGTTCAACCCGTCCACCAAAGAAAACGGCGGTATTTTCTCGCAGCCGCAGGGCTGGATTATCCTGGCGGAGGCATTGATGGGTCACGGGAACCGCGCATTTGAGTATTTTACCGAAAGCTCCCCGGCATCCCAAAATGATGATGCTGATACAAGGAAACTTGAGCCATATGTGCATGGACAATTTACTGAAAGTACAGAATCGCCGTTTGAGGGGCGTTCCCATGTACATTGGCTGACTGGCACAGCGTCGACCTGTATGGTGGGCTGTGTGGAGGGAATCTGCGGTATGCGCCCGGATCTTGACGGTTTGTGGGTATGTCCGGCAATCCCAAGCAGTTGGAAGGAAATGACAATGACAAAAACATTCCGCGGCAAGAAGCTTATTATTACAGTGAAGAACGAGAGCGGTGCGGAAAGTGGATTTAGGGAGTTTTATCTGAATGGAACAAAGCTTGATAAGCCATATGTAGCCGCGGAGGAGATGAAAGAGGAAAATGAGGTCGTTCTGGTGATGTAAGTTATTGTCACGCACGGATACGTCAAAAATAGCGGTAAAACATTATTTTATTTCGGGGCTTTCACACGAGGCAATGGTTTTTTCTTTGTGTGAAAGCCCCGTTTTGTCTATAAAAAATAATTTATAAATAAAGGGGAATACCAAAATAGAAAATAGGATGGGAAACTATATTTATTATTGTGCCTTGATCCAATGTGGTAAAAAACTAATGGATGGTTTTACAGAGTTTAAATTGAGCTTCGAATCTGTCTTTTCCGCCTTCAACGCCGACGATGTGAAATCCGCATTTATTTACATAAAAATAATGATTGCGGTAGGAAACCGCAGGGGTTTCCGCAGACCATGTCTTAATCTTTGGATACATATGTTCCACGAAACGCCATGCAATACTGCCATATCCATTGCCGATTAAGTCAGGAGCGATAAAGATATTTCCGAGGTAGCCTGAGGCATTTTCTTCATGAATAAATAATATGACTGCACCTATAGGTGTACCATTAAGATCAATGCGATAGGATGTGGCTTCAGGATGAAATGCCCACTGCTCTAAAAAGCTGCCATCATCGTAACCTGGCGGTCCGCCTTCAGGTTTTTGAAAAAATAGTTGTGCATCATTGTCGAAAGAGCGTTTCATAATAGGGGTTAGGGTGGGAATATCGTCTTTTACCATTGGTGTAAAACATAATTGTTCAAACTCCATTGATTCTTACCTCCATATATTTTTATAAATTAATACCATTATCTTAGCATATATTCCATGGATTGTCAACGAAAATCGAACATATATTCGAATTAAAATAATAGTATACAAAATCGGACAAAAGGGGTGAAAGATTAGCATTTCACCCCTTTTGTCCAATACAATATTTTTTTACCAAAAAATATTTATTATTTTAAAATCGCACCACTGTAAATGATTTTCCTGGCAGGGTCATCGCATTTGCAAGGACTCCTTCTGATTCCGTCACAGACACAGCTTCCGGGAGTAAACTCCTATATATTTCCTCATTCTCTGTTTGCCGCATTTCCTCATTCGTCTTTGCCGCTGCAAGTGTCTTTGCCCGGTAATTTCCATTTCTGTGCGGGATAAGTCCCTCTTCTACTTGTAATAAAACCGTGCGCGCCTCCTCATTTGCATTCACAATCTTTAAGATTACTTCCTCCTCTTTTTCACAGTAGCTGACCGAATAATACAGTCCCTCTTTTGCCGCCTCCTTCTCCTGTCCGAAGGTATCAAGAGTGACATTCCCCATATTGCAAGAATAGAGCTGCTGAACATAATAACTTGCCGTCGGATAAACTTTTGTTTCATCAAACCAGATCATATCCGGGGACCACTGCGCATAGTCAAGTCTTGCAAAGAGTGGTGCGTAGGAAGCCATTACCACCACATCCGCATTGCGCTCAAGATTCGTCAGGAAAGCCGCCTCGCTAAGCGCGCCCTCCAAAGTATTTGCATCCGGACGGTTCATCCCACTTTTGGGATGCGCAGCATACTCGCCAGAAAATACCTTGACATCACGCGGGTAATTATCGTAGAAATCGGCATGATCATACAGCCATTCCGGCTTGACATAATAATGTTCGTCCACGGCGTACACAAAATCTTTTTTATCCGCCTGTTCACGGTAAAAATCCCAGGCTGCCGTATAGCGCGCCGAGGTGATATCCGGTCCTGCGGAACCAATTAGGCGGATGGAAGGGTAATGATCGTGAATCGCCTGTTCAAACGCCATATAACGCTCAAAAAAATCCGCCTGTTCGGTCTGCCACTGTTCATTGCCGATCCCCAAAAGTGTAAGTCCAAATGGTTCCGGATGTCCCATTTCCTCGCGCATTGCCCCCCAGATTGTGTTGGTGTCGCCATTGGCAAATTCAATCAAATCAAGAGTGTCCTGAACAAACATTGCAAATTCCGGACTGGTAATTGCGATTTGCTCCGTGGACTGATACTGACAGGCAAAACCCACATTCATCACAGGCAGGGGCTTTGCACCAATTAGCTCGCAGAGCAGGAAATATTCATAGTATCCAAGTCCAAGCGTCTGATTATAGTGGGAATATTTTCCGCAGAAATTGTTTTCCCTGCAATTTTCATGCACTGCCCAGCGGTTCCAATTATTTTTTCGATTCCACGGTTCAGTTAGGGAATCTTTGTAGCGGTAGCGGTTGGAAAGCGTATTTCCCTCAACGATACAGCCGCCTGGAAAGCGGAGAAATCCAGGTTTTAATGCCTTTAAAGCATCAAATAAGTCCTTGCGGAAAATTCCTGCCACAGCGTCTTTCGGGAACATCGAAATAAAATCAAATTCGACTGTTCCTTCCCCGGTTAACAATAAGACAAAGATCGCTCCCGTAATATCTTCATCGGCGTGCAGGTTCAGGTGATATCTGCGGAAGTAATTGTAAGTTTCCTCGCTGTAAGCCTCGCAGGAGACCTCATCGAATGCATAACATTTTCCATCCTTTACAATCTCTGCGCGAAAATTGCCCTGGTAGGAAACACAGCGCGCAAAGAAGGTGATATGGTAGTCCATCCCTTGCTTTAGGGCAATACCGCTGTAGCCCTGATTGCAAAATCCAGTTTTCTGCTGGTGTGTCGTAACGCGCAGATAATGAGGATTTTCTTCGGAGAGCGGACTGCCCTGCACGGTGCGCAGACAGACGGGGGCATCCTTCGGGTAAGAACTCCAGCCGTAGAGACCGTCATATTCAAAATAGTAATCTTTCGCATCGCCGCCCGCCCGGACAAACTCGAAAGATCGATTTTCGATCATTTCTGCGTACAGCCCGCCATCCGCCGCGTAATTGATATCTTCAAAGAACAGCCCAATCATATCGGGCTGGATTGTGGCGCGGCGAGCCGCACTGATTTTAAGTTCCATGGGATAGCCTCCTTTAAAATTTGGATTGATTATCATTAGTATAGCATATTAGATTACAGTTTTCCAGGAAATTCTTATAATATCGCAAAATTATTGCTTTAATAAAAAATATTCTTGAAAATTTAAGATGGATATGGTAAAATTTTTATATTGATCCAATTTTTATCAAATTGTATTTGAGAACACTTTTTGGAATAATTGGAAATAATTGGAAAGATGAAAAACATTTTATTGCAGCAGAAGAAAGGAGCTTATTATGCAAAAATTACCGCCAATTGAAAAATTTTATGAGGCATATTCCGCTCTTGCGGACAAGCGTGTAACGATGGGGGAAAACTTGGCGACTGTGACTTCCTCGGACGGCGCGAAAACGTACAAAGTAGAATGGCAGGACAATACCTATTCCTCCACGGATAATGCGACACTCTGGCAGGGGTATGCTGGCTATCCAGTGCTAAGCGTTCTGATTCTGCAAAAAAAACTTTCCGTGAAAGATGATATGTTTGCCCGGTTTTGCGGGGTCAACTGGAATAGTCTGAACAAAAAGCATAAGAGAGATTACCGGGCGGCACTGTTGGAAGTATTTGAACAAAAACAGTTTACCGAAGAAGAGATCGACCAGATAGAAAGCGCGACCAAGCAGGCATTTGAGCAGTTAAAAAATCTGCCGCTTGAGATTGTGCGGAAGGTAAAGAGGGAGAATTAGAAATTCCCCTTGACATTTTTATTTTTATCCCTTATGATAAAACTATCGCGGCAGAAAATCACAGTCTGAAATTTTTATTATAAATAATATCTTCCGCGAAATTTCTGAAAGGTGGTCGAAGAATGATAATTATTATTTGGTAATTTCCCAGAGAATGTAACTTTACAGGGACTTTCGCGCTCTATTTTTGCGGTTTCTGTGAAATTTGGAGATTATCGGATAAGATCGGCCATGCCTTTAAGTGCGCGTTTTCCGCGCTATTCCAATCCATTGAAACATAGCGGCAGCTCCATTTATCTTTGTCGGAGAGAACTTCGGCAGGATTTTAGGTGTGCAAATATTTAAACGATAATCTCTCTTTTTTATGTGCGGGAGAATCTTGCCCGCTCGACTGATCGGAGGGATTTTATGTCGGAAAGACAGTATATTAAAGCAGAAAATATCAAGATGAAATTTGGCGATCGAGAACTTTTTTGCATCGATCACTTGAATGTTTACGAGGGGGAAAAAATAGGGTTAGTTGGAACGAACGGCGCAGGAAAAACAACTTTGCTGCGGATTCTTTCAGGGGAGCTTGCACCTGATTGCGGCACGGTGAAAGCAAACTGTGATATTTGTTTTTTTCATCAGTTTGCAGAGATGGATCAAGAGACAGAATATAGGGATTTTATTCCGGAGTTTAACGGCAAAGTTTTAAGTGATCTGCATGTTCAGGATAAGATTTATTCGGAAGCGTTAAGCGGCGGGGAGGAGACCAGGCTGAGGCTGGCGCAGGTTTTTTCAGCGGACAATCCCCTTGTTTTTTTGGATGAGCCGACATCAAATCTGGATGCTGCGGGAATGGAGATCTTAACGCGCAGACTTTATGCTGTGGATACCCTGATTTTGATCAGTCATGACCGCACATTGTTAAACGCGCTTTGTACCCGTATTCTTGAACTTGAGAATGGCAAATTGATAAGTTATGATGGAAATTATAATGATTATATGGAACAAAAGCGGGCACTTGTCGCAAGGCAGTGGGTGGAATATGAGAATTATACCGCCGAGAAGCGCAGACTTGAAAAGGTTTATCAGGAAAAAAAGGAACACGCAAAACAGATTGAAAAACGTCCGCGCAATATGACACCGCGCGAGGCGGGACTGCGCAATTTTCTCTCACATCATCCAAAGGATGCAAAGGCACGCAGGATGGAAAAATCTGTAAAAAATGTAAAACAGCGGATCTCGTCGATGGAAGTAAAAGAGAAACCGAGGGAGCTTCCAAAAATCCGCCCGGACTTTCGCCTTACTAACCCGCCGGAAAATAAGATTGTAATTAGAGGAGACCATCTTTCCTTCTCCTATGAGAACGGGATAAAGATCTTTGACGATGCGTCCTTTCAGATTGAAAATCACAGCCGTGTCGCCATTGTCGGGAACAACGGTGCGGGGAAGAGTACACTGCTGCATTTGATTTGTGGAAAGCTTGCATCGGAAGCAATTTCTGTAGTGCCAAAAGCTTCTATTGGACTGTTTGAACAAAATCTTACCACGATTGATTATAAAAAAAGTGTGCTGGATAATATTATGGAAGTGAGTGTACAAAAAGAGTCCGTGGCTCGCACCGTATTAGCTCGTCTGCTCTTTTTTGAGAGCGATATGAAAAAGCCCGCCGGGGTACTTTCCGGCGGGGAGCGCATCAAGCTTGCATTTGCAAAGCTTTTTGTCTCGCAGGTCAATCTGCTTATTCTTGACGAGCCGACGAATTACCTCGATCTTTTATCGATTGAGGCAATTGAAGCAATGTTTTCCGAGTATCAGGGGACTCTAATTTTTGTATCCCACGACAGAGAATTTATCCGCAAAGTCGCAACTGAGATCTTAGAGGTAAAAGATGGAAAAATTCAGCGTATAAAATAAAAAGCAGCAAATTTTTCTCCGATATCCCTTTAATTCTTATGCGCGAAATTCTGATAGATGTTTGCGGAAGGTTTTGTAGAGCAGAGTCCCCTTCTCATCACCAAAATTCTTGACAAACGCGAGATGCAGCTGGTGGTGATTTTGTGTATCATGACCAAACATAATGTCGGAGATGGTCTCAAAGGATTTTTCATCTTCGTAAAATTCCTGCGGGAGATATTTGCGCAAAAGATCTTCTCTTTCGGAAACTGTTAAGTTAGAAAAGTCAAACTCAATGCCACCATCGGAGCAAAGAGGTTCTGTGGGAGGCACGGCGGACTCTTTTTTTGATTTTGCCGCAGCGGTATCGGCAGACTTCTTTGGATCCGGTATGGAATTCGGCTGCAATATGCGGTGAACATTCATCCTTGAGATCGACATTCCGCGATCTTGCCAAAATTTTACAACTGCATCAAAGCCGCTATCGTTGGAAACAATGATATAATTGGACTTTGATGCAGTTTTTAACAAGTAGCCGAGATAGCTTACAAGCTGAAAATCCAGCCCATTTTTTCCCGGATTGCATTTAATCATCTCCACGCGATCTGGAAATTGGAGGATCAGCTCAAGATCCATATAGGATATATTTGGGGAATTCTCGGTAAAAAACAGTAAGATCTGGTCGGAAGCCATCTTTATAGGCAGCAGATCCTTCCAGGTTGAGCCGACATTCTCTGTATCGACTAAAAAAATTTTTTTTGTTGCCATAATTTCTCTCATTCTGCCGCAAAGTGGACGGTTTGTTGCGAAAAGATGGCAGGATATGCTGTCCTTTGCGCACAATACCTGCGGCGTTACGGTTAATAATTGTATGTTTATCTGATAGAAGTATTATAACAAAAATAGAACGGTTTTGCAAATAAAAGATAAAAAAAAGACAAATATTCTAAATTCCCCCGCATAGGCATATCCATAGATGAGAGTATGTCTGTGAGGAAGATTTTTATGGGATTTCTTGTCTATCTATCCGATTATATTATGCCACTCATCTTTTTTTATATTATTGGTTTTGGTCTGCTGATGAAAGTCAATGTCTACGATGAATTTGTAAAGGGTGCCAAAAAGGGACTTACAACCGTAGTTTCAATCCTGCCAACTCTGGTGGGACTGATGATGGGCGTGGGGATTTTGCGCGCGTCCGGAGCATTAGACGCGCTTGGTCGGCTGCTGCATCCCATCGCAAAACTTTTGCATTTTCCAGTCGAACTCATCCCTCTGTCCGTCGTAAAAATGTTTTCTTCCTCCGCAGCAACTGGGCTCTTATTGGACATCTATCAAAAATATGGAACGGATTCGCTGATTGGACGTATTGCGTCGATCTCTATGTCATGTACAGAGACAATTTTTTATACACTTTCGGTTTATTATATGACAGCAAAAGTAAACAGGACTCGCTGGACACTTCCTGGGGCTTTGCTTGCAACCTTTGTAGGGCTTATCGCAAGTGTGATATTAGCGGGGCGGTAAATAAACGGGGATAATTTAAAAGTAAAGTTGATGAAAAGTTGATAAAGTAGTAATATTATAGGAAGTGAAATAATGTCAGGAAACGGAAGTGAGAATAATGTATAAAATTTTGGTGGCGGATGATGAACCGGATGTACTTAGCTTATTAAAAGATTATTTTGAAGTAAATGGCTATGAGGTGATAACTGCAAAAAATGGCAGGGAAGCA
>CAJUCG010000041.1 GCA_910585065.1 uncultured Lachnospiraceae bacterium | reverse complement strand
AAACCCTACAGTAATTGAATTTCACGATCTGAAACAATTTATGGATGCTTATGCCGCCTCAAAGGGTCGCCCTGCCACACATTGGGAGGATGTATGTATCTCCCACAAAGCGGTGGACGATCTACAGTCCTCCTGCAGCACAGATTACGGAGCCTTCCTTTCCGGACTCAAGCAGTGGGCGGGGGATACGGGCGTAAAGCGCGCGATCCGGATGAGAGACCGGGCAAACCGCGACTTTCTGCTTCAGCAGTATCGTGAACTCTCAGAAAACGACCTCGATCCAATTGAACTTTACGCCTACTATTTAGGACTCTATATCAACAATATGCGCAATGGAATTTTCCTCAATTACTACCTTTCCTTCCCTGTTACCTATGAGATCGCAGTGCGGGACAGAATTATTCGAAGCTTTCAGCGGGGAATTAAAAAATCTCTGCCGCGCCCGATTTTAGACGATGAGGAGATTATGGGTAAATTCCGGATTAACGGCGGCATTAGCGAGCCGGCTGCATATGCGGTGTGCGCCTTGCAGGAATATGGGTTCGACCCGGAGGAGAGCGGGCAGGTATTTTACTCAGTATTTGATTTTGGCGGGGGAACCACAGACTTTGATTTTGGTGTGTGGCGGGAATCAAAATCGGCAAAATACGACTACACCATCGAGCATTTTGGCGCGAGCGGCGACCGCTATTTAGGCGGGGAAAATATCCTAGCAGAACTTGCCTTTTATGTTTTTAGGGCAAATGAAGAAAAACTGCGCGAGGAGCGGATCTCCTTTACCCGCCCTCCAATGTGCCCGGATTTTGCAGGCAGTGAAACCCTGATCTCCGACTCGCGCGAAGGCAGAGTAAATATGCGCAATCTTACCGAGCGGCTTCGCCCAATCTGGGAAAACACAGATGAGGAAGTGATCGACCAGAGCGGCGCAGTCAAAGTGAATCTCTTCCGCAACGACGGCACGGAGGCAGTGGGGCTTTCCCTTAATGCAGACAAAGAGAAATTAAACCAGCTGATCTATCAGCGAATTGAAAAGGGAATTGAAAGCTTTTTCACCTCATTAAAGACTGCTTACGGGAATCATAGTCTGGATAAAATTGAAAAAATTTATATTATTTTGGCAGGAAATTCCTCAAAATCCCAGTATGTGGAAAATATTTTCAGAGAAAAAATTTCTTATTATACAAAGGAAATTAAGGGGGAGGAGGATAATCCATCCATGTTTGAACTGCTCCCGCCAATCGGCACACAGGAATTCTTTGAGCGCAGGGCGCAGATCAACCCGGCAGCCGCCAACCGACTGGATAAACGCGGCGAATTTGAGCGTCCAACCGGAAAGACCGGTGTCGCCTTCGGTCTAATTGAATGTCGCAGGGGCGGGCGCATTGAGATTATTGCAAACGACGAGGCGGGCGGCGAAATTCCATTCAAATATTATATCGGCACACGCAAAAGACGCTTTTTCCGGATTCTTAACGAGGGGGAAAACCCATCAAAAATTCCGGGCAGACTGGACTATGAACGCTGGTATGAAGTATTTGAATCCGATGACTACACCATTGAAATTTATTGCACCACCAAACCGGAAGCCGTGACCAATACCATGCCGATCGAAAGCGCGAAAAAACTTATGCTAAGCACGGATGCAAAAAATGATTCTGTATTTATCCGTGCCATCGATCCGCACACATTGGAATATGTCTCGGCACTAAGTCTTGAGGATGCAGAAGAAGGAAATTATATCGGGACAATTCATCAGGTTTCGCTGGAGTAATGGATTTCTTTATTAACACAAAAATATTTCCCCTGCAATTTTTTTAGCAGGGGAAATATTTATAAGGAGGTAAATTATAATATGGAAAAAGTAATTGAAAGTGTTGGACTGACACTTCATGGTGTGGATGGAAAGATAAAAGAAATTCCCCTTGAATTATGGCAGGTTGATATTATTTGTCAAATACTTGGTCTTACAGTAAAAATTCCTGATTTAGATAACTATGAAATGTCCCCGAAAGACAGGGTAATGGAACGAATGGAATTATATAAAAAATCAATCAAAAACATACCTAGGGACTAACAATAATAAAACGGATTCAGATATTTATAACTGGCTTTGATGTATCCTCTTACTCGATTACTCCGCACAAATTGTATCTGTACAGAATAATCGAGCAAGAGAAAATGCCATTCTCCCCATCTCAGACACCAGAACCTTCAATTTCTCTTCCCTTACGACTCCTCCTTAAACCGGAAGAAATATCCATATTCTTCACTTGTATCAAATTCTTCTAATTCCTCCTTTGTTGCATAAAGCATATAATAATGTTTCTTCTCCTCCCCGTTATCATCACTCTCCCACTTTACCGTATATCCAAATTCTTCCAGTTTGCTCCACTCTAATTTTGCCTCCTCACTCTCCGGCATCACCATAGATCCATCACAGAAAAGTTCGGCAACTACGCAATACAAAACTTTATCTCCATATTTTTCAATTGCATGGGTAAGCGGAACCGAACAGTGGGCTTCTCCATTCTCCGGCGCAGCATAACAATAGATCGCTTTCTCCGGGTAAGAGGAAATCTTTTTTTTCGGTCTCGCCTTATTTTCACTATCCGCTCTCCCGTCAGAAAAAGAATTGTCGATCTCCAATACTTCATCCGGCATATTTTCCTGCTCCTTTTCCGTAAATCTAAAACTTTCCGGATCCGTTTCCCCCTCCTCCATCCTATTTTCTCCTTCGGTTTTTCCCCCTGGCACCGGATTGTAGCCGGACGGATCTCCATCAACTCCATTCCCTAAGACTCCCCCGCTTCCGCCATTCATATCCACAACAGATCCCGAATCGAAATTACTTGTGCCAGGCTTATCCTGTGCTGCATTTTTTATCTCCACATCCCTCTCGCTCAAATCTCTTTCCTCTTTCAATCCTAAATTGATCAAAACGACCATGCCCAGTGCCGCCGCCATAGCTGCACCGCCATAGCGCACCCATTTCTGCTTTTTCCGCTGTGCCCTCTCCATCTCTTCTTTTCCCCGCCGCAATACCTCCCGTGCAACCTCGTTATAGTCTTTCATAGATGAACCCCTCCTTATCCAGTTCTGATCTAAGCGACATTTTCGCGCGATAGATAAGATTTTCCACCTGACGCTTGCTCTTTTTCATTACGGCTGCAATCTGCCCGTTGTCAAAATCCTCAAAAAAGGACAGATAAAGCACCTGCTGATAATCGGAATTCAATTTTTCCATCGCCCTGTGCAGCATAATTTTCTGCTCCTCTTTTAGATAGGATATTTCTAACCCTGCCTCCTCACTCTCTATCCTCTGCAAATCCTCGTGAGAAACGGGAATCATTTTTGCATTATGCCGCAGATAATCAATTGCCACATTGCGCCCGATGGTATACAGCCATGTCTTAAAAGAATACTTTGCAGAAAATTTTGGTTTTTTTGCTACTAACCGAACAAAGGTATCCTCCATCAGGTCCTCCGCCGTGCAAATATTGTGTACAAAACCGTTTAGATACAGAATCAAGCCGTCCTTGTAATCCCTTATAATTTCTACAATGCCGCCCTCATCACCATCAAGGAAACGGCGGTAGCTACCTGCACCGTTATCCATTGATTTTACTCCTTTCCAAAAGGATATAAAATATATTTTCTAACTCCTTTCACTACTTAAACGAATTATCTTATATATTCTCTCACAAAAACTTTTGTAAAACCCTCTCTCAAGATTCACGGTATTCCTTTGGCGATACTCCGACATATTTCCGAAAAAGCCTGCAAAAATAACTGGTATTTTCATATCCCACACAGTCCGCAATATTTGAAATTTTATCGGAAGTTTCTTTCAGTAATTTACAGGAAATTCCAATTCGATATCGAATTAGATAGTCCACAGGGGATATTCCAATATTCGCGCCAAAATATCGCATTGCCGTATTCTTGCTGATATTTGCCGAGACCGCAATATCCTCCAAACGGATCTCTTCCATATAATGCGCTCTAATATATTGGATCATAAGTTTCACTCTATTGCTGGAAGAATTACTGTCATTTCGATATTTATTTTCCTCCAAATTATGCCGTATATGTTCTATTATAATCAGCCATGCCTCCGAGAGAAGATTTCTCACCTGTAGTTCGTTAAACTCCTCCGCAGACATACATTGAAATAATGTATTCAGAAGTTCTAATCCCCTGCTCTGCCATTCATTATCTTTGCGAAAGATAAGATATTCCATTGTGGATTTTTCGATCGGCGCGATAAATTTTTCATAGATCACCGTTTGCTCCTGTGCAATAAATATAGGTGCAAATACAATATTGGGCATAACTCCATAATCATCTGAGGTAAACTGATGAAGTACTTTACTGTTAATAAAAACAGCCTCCCCGCCCTTTAATCTAAAACTCTCCTGCCCCACATGACAAATAACTTCCCCCTCCGATACCGCGACAATTTCAAACTCATTGTGCCAATGCCAATCCACCTGATTATTATAAAAATCCCTTGTATCGTCCAGATAATATTGTAATGGAAAATCCGGCTGCCCATGCTGTTTTGTTTCCCTCAAATCATCCGTTGTCAAAATCTTCTGCATAATATTCCCCCAAAATTTAAAATTTTATTTTTAACATACGCTGGTGATATAGTACTATAAAAACGTGAGAAAATCAATTGTATCATACTTTTATTATGGTATAATGTCAACAGACATTATACCTGCGCTGATTCGCATTCGACCAAAGGGAGAATAATTTCTTCTGCGAATCATGCGCATCCGCCGGAGGCATTATGTTCGAAGAACATAATATAATGTCAACAGACATTATACCTGCGCTGATTCGCAGACTGAAAGGAGTTCCTATCATGAACAACAAATATCAAAGAACCATATACGCCTGTTTCCTCGGCTATATCGTCCAGGCAATTGTAAACAATTTCGTTCCATTACTGTTTTTAACCTTTGAGAATACTTATCAGATCCCGCTTAGCAAAATCACCCTGCTAATTACCTTTAACTTTGGCATTCAACTTTTAGTTGATCTGTTATCAGCGGGCTTCGTCGATAAGATCGGCTACCGGATCTGTACTGTATCCGCACATATTTTCACCGCACTTGGACTATTAGGACTTGCCATACTCCCTGAACTTTTGCCAAATGCCTACATCGGACTTTTAATTTCCGTTACCATTTACGCTCTTGGCGGCGGGCTTCTCGAAGTGTTAGTCAGTCCGATTGTGGAAAGCTGTCCTACCAAAAACAAGGAAAAAACGATGAGTCTGCTCCACTCCTTCTACTGCTGGGGACATGTAGGTGTGGTGCTTTTCTCGACATTATTTTTTAAGATTTTTGGGATCGATAACTGGAAAATACTGACCTGTATCTGGATTATCATACCGATTGCAAACGCGTTCCTTTTTTCCAGAGTGCCACTCGCACCCCTTATAAAGGAGGGGGAAGCCGGATTATCAATGCCCGCCCTGTTTAAAAACAAAGTTTTTTGGCTGCTTATGCTTATGATGCTCTGTGCGGGGGCGAGCGAACAGGCGGTAAGCCAGTGGGCATCCACGTTTGCAGAGAGGGGATTAGGCGTGAGCAAAACTGTTGGAGATCTGGCGGGTCCTATGACTTTTGCTATTTTGATGGGCAGCGCGAGAGCCTTTTATGGAAAATTTGGAGATAGAATCAATCTGGACAAATTTATGATCGGCAGCGGGATACTCTGCACCCTGTCCTACTTATGTATTTCCCTCTCGCCCTCCCCATTTTTCTCTCTTGTAGGATGCGGGATCTGCGGGTTATCTGTCGGGATTATGTGGCCCGGCAGCTTTAGCAAGGCATCCGCAGCAATAAAGAATGGGGGAACAGCCATGTTTGCACTGCTTGCACTGGCTGGAGATCTGGGATGTTCCGGCGGTCCCTCGCTGGTAGGATATATTTCAAGTATGGCATCGGATAACCTGAAACAAGGAATTCTTGCCGCGATTATTTTCCCGGTTTTATTGATCGCAGGAATTCTTTTGCTGAAAAAGCCGGACAGATCCGCACAAAAACAAAAAATTAAGGAGGCATAACAAAATGAAAGGAACAATGAATTTCTTACAGATGAACCCGGAATGGACACGCAAACCTGCAAAAGCAGAAATTATGGATGATCAAGTTGTTATCACAACAGAAAAAGGAACAGATCTCTGGCAGCGCACCTATTATGGATTTAGTAACGACAACGCGCCCATATTACAGACGAGAACTTCCGAAAAATACTTTTCCTTTATTGTCAAAACACATTTTGAAAGTACAGAACGTTTTGACCAGTGCGGCGTAGCAATGTATTTAGACAGCGATAACTGGTTTAAGGCATCCATCGAATATGAAAATGACAAATTTCAACGACTGGGAAGCGTGGTGACAAATCACGGATATTCTGACTGGGCAACCACAGATATTTCATCGGACATTAAAGAGATGTGGTACCGATTCAGCCGTAGGGAAAGTGACTACTGCATTGAGTGCAGTGCGGACGGGATAAATTTCAGGCAGATGCGAATTTTCCATATGTGGGAAGGCGCGGGCGAGATCACATTTGGCATCTATGCTTGCAGCCCGACAATAGGTTCATACAACGCAGTGTTCTCGGATATGCGGGTAATGGAATGTCAATGGACGGCAGATGGGGAATGGCGCGCGAAAGAGTAATATTAGGAGAAATAAAAGGCGGACAGCATTATCTAAAAAACAATATTCGCCGGATAAACCCGTTTCATTCACCGATTTGAGAATGAACCAAAGAAAAATTCATTCTCAAATCGGTTGGTTAAATGCAGGTTCAAATATAAATACAGCGTCGACGTGCAGACTGTTCTACTCCTACTCCCGGTATTTAAGCACTACAGCGGGGGTAATTTTATTGATTCTTCGAATAATCTGTAAATTGGCAGCAAAATAAATCAGCATAATCCCTGCAAAAATCATAAGATAAAAATACCATTCAAAATGCAGATTAAGCCCGCAGGCAACATTTGCAACAATTCTTGGATAGATCCCTGTGACTTTGTAAGCAGCAGGATAAACGCGCTGCGATTTGTATAGATATGGTGAACCAACGCGGCAGAAAAATCATTATGGTCGCCCTCGATATGGTGATATGTCGTAGAAGGGGGCAGCAATTCTCTCTCAGCATTAAAATGCACCAATAAAAGTACTTTTAATTCTTCAAGCGGCGGCTCGACTATCGCACCAAACAAAGCTTCCTTATCCCGAAAAAAGAAATACAATGCCCCCGCGCTTTCCATTAAGTTTTTCCTGGTTTCTTTCTCCTCTCCCAAAATCTCACTTCCTTTTTTATCTTTACCACAATCTTTTCTCTTTATCAAGTAGAATCTTTTTTCGCGGATATACTGCTAAGCATCGGGATCACCCTTTTACACTTTCCAAAATTCGGCTTTGTCATACACTAATTCCTGTCTCGTCGAATCAGTAAACTTTTTCTTTCTTTTCTGTCTGATCTCTATCCTTTTGTCCGAATTGCTTCCAGTGCGTCAAATGCCCCTACAACTGCTTCATCCCTCGTCCGGTATTTGTTCTGGCAGAACTGATTATCGATCGAATATTTCCAATTATTTCCATTATTTGTATCATGGTAAAGCACAATCACATGATCATCGACTTTCAAGTACTCATTTCCCTTTTTTGATTGGTTCCACTCGCGCTTTAAAAAATTTACACGCCTTGCCTGCCGATTTTTAAATTCCGCCTCGCGCTGTTTTGCCCCCGCAATATTTCCCTCCATTTTGCCTGCACACACACAGCCCGCAATTAAACTCCGATACCGCGGATGCTCCATATGATGAGCATAGCGGATTATCTGGTAGCCGCACATTTCACAGATACCAACAGGCGCGCCTAAATCTGACACGCCAACACAGATCCAGCCTGTTTTTGGCACATTCTCCTGTTTCCAGAGATTCGGACTATTTTCTTTCAAAGCTTTTAACTGCGCGTTCTGCGCAGCAGTAATATTTTTATTTTCCGTACTTTTCGGTTTATTCTGCTCCTTTGCTAATTTGACCGCGATCTCTCTTTCCCTCTCCTTCGCTGTTTCCGCCGCCCTTCTAAGTTCCTGCTCAACTTTTGTTTCTACTTCTGTCGCTGCTGCCTTCGCCGTTTTTATCATTTGTGGTTCTTTCTTTTTTTCTTCCCCTTTATCCACCATTGTCTGGGGTATTTTACTCTCTGAGAAAGGTTTGGTAATCTCTTTTCTCTCCTCATACTTCTTCTGTCTTGCATCCTCATGTTTCCGGTCAAAATAGCCCGCAAAAATATTTCGCACCTGTAAAAGACTCTCAAACCTGACCGCATAACTCCCGCGTTTTTCGTCAATCTTCTCGATCGTTCCCCTGCCGAAAATATGATGTTCCACAATATCTCCGACCTTCTTTCCGCCCGTATCCTGCACATATAATTCACTGTTTAATTTCGCTGTATATGCTCTGCTCTCCTGCCTTAGCTCCTCCGAAATCTTCCCGATACGAACATAATTTTCTTCCCCGATCTCAAAAAGGAAACGCGAAACTAATTTTTTGATCCCATTCGGTGAGGTTCCCTCCGAGTCCATCAAAAATAAATACTTTTCCGCGCGCGTCATCGCCACATAACAGAGTCTGCGTTCCTCCTCAAGCCCAAGCTTCTTGCGCTCCCCAATCGTCTTTGCGGAGGGGAATATTCCTTCCGTAAACCCAAGGATAAAGACCACTGGAAATTCCAGTCCTTTTGAGGAATGTATGGTCATCAGCTTTATTGTATCTTTCGCCTCGCCCACATCCTCCCCGGACTGTAAGGCAATCTGCTGCAAAAATTGATCAAGATTTAAATTCTCGCCAAACTCCCGCTCAAATTCGTTGGCAATCCGCTTAAATTCCGCCAGATTATCAAGTCTTTCCTCATCGCCCAATGCTCTAATATATTCCTCATACCCCGAATTCCCTGTCACCTCATTTACCATATCAGAGATTCTTTTTATCCCGCAGCTCTCGCGCATTGTCTTAATAAGCTGGACAAAGGAAGCCATATCGCTGTTTAGAAATTCCCGCTCGTTTAAATGCAGACAAAGCGTGGCAAACAAGGAATTTTCTTCTTCCTTCCCTCTAAGCTGCTCTAAATAATTCATCTTTGCCCGTCCAAACCGCCTGCGCGGCGTATTTACAATTCTGCGAAACGAAACATCATCATCGTAAGCAATCAGCTTTAAATAGGCTAAGATATCAAGAATTTCCATTCTCTGATAAAAGCGCACTCCGCCGAAAATTTCATAGGGAATATTCTTTTCTACCAGCTTTTTTTCCGCCACACGCGAGAGAAAGCCCGAACGGTAAATCACGGCAAAATCCGAATATTTTAACCCTTCCTTCTCATGCAGCCGCTTAATATTGTCTATCACGCGGTCCATCTCCTCAAAATCATCTTTTGAATGATAATGCATGACAGCAGCTCCCGGTGCATTTTTCGTAAAGAGATCCTTCTTTAACCGCAATTCATTTTTTTCAATCAATGAGTTGGCACATTGTAAAATCTGTGGCGTAGAACGATAATTTTCGTTTAAAATAATGGTTTTTGTCGGCTGATGTCCCTTGTCAAAATCCACTAAAAGCTTTACGTCCGAACCGCGCCATTCATAGATATTCTGGTCAGGATCACCGACAATCATCAAATTTTTAAATATTCCGGACAGGATTTCGACTAGGCGCATCTCAATTGCAGAGCTGTCCTGAAACTCATCCACCATAATATAATTCAGACGGTTCTGCCACTTTTCACGCACATCCGCATCCGTTTCCAAAAGATGGATGGCAAAGGAAATCAGATCGTGGAAATCCAGGGAATATATGGCTTTCTGCCGCTGTAAAAAATCCTCGATAATTTTGTCGTCCTGATCTTTTATTTCCTCTAAAATCTGACAGGGGTTTGGACTGCAAAATCTTGTCACATAACTTATATCTTTCTTTATCGCACCGATCTTTTTTAAAATGGATTCAAAACTTGCATAATCCAATTTCAGCTCATATTTCTGATAAATTTCGCCTAAGATCGCCTTTTGCTGCTGCGCGTCAATAATCTGAAACTGCTGGTTTAAAAAAAGTTTTTCCGGATTTTCGCGCAGCAGACGATTACAAAATCCATGGTACGTACAGATCAAACTTGTATCATTATGATCGCCAATTAGTGCGCGTATCCTCTTTTTCATCTCCCCCGCCGCTTTGTTGGTAAAAGTCACACAGAGAATATTGGAGGAATC
Organism: uncultured Lachnospiraceae bacterium; assembly: GCA_910585065.1. Taxonomy (GTDB): domain Bacteria; phylum Bacillota; class Clostridia; order Lachnospirales; family Lachnospiraceae; genus RGIG4057. Next base: position 6,770 of record CAJUCG010000041.1, on the reverse strand, counting down.
AATGCCGTAATCCTGCACCAGATAGGCGTAACGGCTTACTAAAAGCTTTGTCTTCCCACTGCCCGCGCCGGCAATTACCCGGACATACCCTTCCGTTTCAAGCACCGCCTCCCGCTGCCTTTCATTTAAATTTTCCAGTATATCCGCCATAAATTCCTCCCTATTTTTATTCTGTCAGGAAATGTAGTGCGCCAGTGCTAACGCAATATCAAAATGCCCTACATCATGCTGCGTCCCTTCCACTTCACCTTCTTTGTGACGCTCGTCCCATTCCGGCGCGTCAAGCAAGTCGCCACTCGTAAAGAATGTATAAAAATTTAACTTTCTGAAATCGCACATTGCCTGAAGCGCAGCACATTCCATCTCAACAGAAATACAGCCGTCCTCTTTATGTTTGTTAAAATTATTGACCGTTTCCCGATAGAAGGCATCCGTGGTCCATGTCTTTCCTTTCGCGTAGGGAATTCCATTTTCTTCCATAAATTTTGCAACAATATCCGCATTTTTTATTGTAATATAATCCGACGCGGGTGCGTAGTGATAGGAAGTCCCCTCATCGCGATAAGCTTTTGTTGGCACCATAACTTTGCCGTGTGCAATCTCTTTATTCAGACAACCCGCACCGCCAAATACAATATATTTATCAGTCTTTATCTCTGACAGGGTATCCTCCACCGTACCCACACAGGCGGGCGCGCCCACATAGGTTTTGTAAAACGCAAAAGATTTTCCCTTATCATCAATCTGATAGATCGGAGTATTTCCCGTTGCAAACCAGAAAGAAGCAATTTGTTTACATTTATAGTGGCTTAAAACAAACGATTCAATCATATGAGAAAAAGTTAAAATACATGCGTCAACTCTTAGCGCGTTTTCATTGATGTGAGGATTGATGATCGCACTTGATTGATTGTCAAAACTATCCGTTATCATTCTGTCCCTCCCCGCCAAAAATTATTTCAGCCATTTCCTCGCCTCATAATACTGTTTCCAGAGTCCGCCTTCCTTGCCGCTCTTATCCCGGATAACAGTATTAAAATATCCTTTTATCTTGTCAAGATCATCTTTGTTCTCCTTAGAAACCGCCCCCACCAGGTTCTGGACAAGACAGTCCACATCCATATGTCCATCCCCATAATAATAACCCGTCAGCATGGTCTGGTAGTAGACGGAAACCGCTTCAGCCGTACTCATCACCGCCGCAGGCTTATCAATCCGATGCCCGTAAGAGGAAATGCCTTCACGCAGCTCGTGGTAGGTGGAGGCAAGCAATTCTGCTACATCATTGTCCGCATCCATCTTTACACCGCCCTCCTTTGCAAGCTTTGTGACCTCATTTAAGATAATCTGCTTTTCCAGCGCGACTTCGCGCACCGGCATTACCGTCTCAAAATTAAAACGTCTCTTTAGCGCGCTGCTCATCTCATTTACGCCCTTATCCCGTGTATTTGCTGTGCCAATCACATTAAAGCCTGGATGCGCGAACAAAAAGCCATCGTCGCCAAGCTCCGGCACATTGAGTACCTTATCGCTTAGGACGCTGATCAAGCTATCCTGAATTTCTGCCGGAGTTCTTGTAATTTCCTCAAAACGAGTCAAAATTCCTTTTTCCATCCCAACATAGAGCGGAGCTGGCACCAACGCCTCACGACTCGGTCCCTTCGCCAGCAAAAGCGCGTAATTCCACGAATATTTAATCATATCTTCGGTCGTCCCCGCCGTTCCTTGGATGGTGTTTGTGCTGACCCCGCTGATCGCCGCGGAAAGGAGTTCGGAGAGCATGGTTTTTGCTGTACCCGGCTCCCCTACAAGCATCAGCCCCCGATTGCCCGCCAGCGTGACAATACAACGTTCCACTAACGCGTTGTTGCCGAAATATTTTTTTTCGATATGGTATTCTTTTCCTTCATATTGTACGGGCTGCGTGCTGCCCAAAATAAAAGTGCGCACCGCTGTCGGCGACATACGCCAATTTTCTGGTCTGCGCCCGGTGTCAATATTTCGGAGTACTTCAAGCTCCTCCTTGTACCGGACTTCAACCGGCGGTTTAATACTTTCCTGCATGATTCCTCCTTGTTCTGATCGCTATATCTGATCCCCTGTAAATATTATCCAAAAGGATTTTAAACTGCCAAATCCCATTCCTGTAATCAGGTATGCCCCAATTTCATCCGCACAAGAATCTGCTTGTCGTTAAATACCGGGTTGTCGCTGCCCACGCCAATAAAATCCTTACCAAACATATCAAACATATTGCTAACCAGCGTAAATTCCGGCAGTCTGCCAAGGAATCTCTCGCCATCACAAAGATATGCCATCTGCACAGGCATCACATACTCACCCTTCTCATTAAACCCACCCCCGCTGTAGCGAACCGGCACAATGGAGAGCCTCTTATCAAGCAGCTCCTTTACCGTTTTTTCACTGCGGGTAATCCGGAAATTCACATTCCCATTTGACGGGATATCCGAATAATTTCTCCACGCGCTCCCCGTATGTTCCACACCGTATTTTTTAGCGATCTTTTTATCAGCATATCCTCTAAGTACCACGCCGTTTTCAATATAAGCAAGTTTGTCGCCAGGAAGGACAACCCCCTCGCCGTCGAAGAAATTGTCATGCCAGCATTCCTTATCCGTCACATCATGGCAGAGTGTAAACTTGTCAGAAAAAATCTTCTCTCCAATTTTTCCCGACAAAAGGGAAGTGCCAAGGCAAAGTTTTTCTGCATCCAGACTTTCCGAAAGTTTTCCAAGAAAACCATAATATTGTATCTGGACAATAATTTCCTCCGGAAGTTCCACCTTCCTCTCAAAATTTGAGAGATAATTGTCCGCTATCGAATAGAGTTTATCCACATCAAAACTCCTTAGTCCGATACCAAACCAGCCGTCACTAATATCTTTGCTGTCCTTGTGCTTAAAGGAAAAATCCGCGTGTACCGAGCAGTCTTTTTGTGAATAATTTAATCCCCTATCATTTTGCTGTCCGGACTCTGTTTTTCTCTGTCTGATATTTCCATTTAGCCGGAAATCCGGATATTTGGAATGGAGATGAGAAAGTGCCTCCTCTGCCAAATCAAAAATTTCCTTGTCCGTAAGCTCCTTCTCCGTCTTGTCGCGATGCCTTTCTCCGGTTTCCAGCTCAAACGGATATGGTCTTTTAAGTTCCAGATTTTGCCTGGCTCTCGCATATCCCTCCTCGTCCGACATCTCTCCCTCCTGGTAATGTACACCCAGAAAGCCATCCTCCCCCACACGGAAAGAGTAAGTACTTAAATTACTTTTATCAAATGAAATAATTTTATTCTCTTCAATATTTACCTGGGAATTCGTATTGATTGATATAAATTTTTCCTTCATTACCTAACCTCCATAACCTATACTAATTTACCGTCAATTTCTTTACTCTTATTGTCGGTCCGCCCGCTGAAACCGGCGCGCTCTGCCCGTTTTTCCCGCAAGTGTAGGTATCGAACAAAATAAAATCATTCCCGACCGCATCAATATCAAACAGGGTTTTAAACACATTTCCGGTAATTACATTGGCGCGGACGGGCTCACAGAGCTTGCCTTTGCGGATGCGGTAACAGAGATTCGGCTGCATCGTAAATGTGGCGGAACCCGTGCCGTAATTGACTCCGTACACATAGATACCATCCTCCACTCCGCTGATAATCTCCTCCGGTGTATCTTCCCCTTTTTTTAGATAAGTATTGGTCATTCTGACCATCGGAGAAAAGTAATAGTCCTGCGCACGGGCATTTCCCGTAATCTCTTCGTTCAAAACGGAGGCGGATTTCGCATCGTGCAGTCTGCCAGTTAAAACGCCATCTTTGATTAGCCAGGTTTCTTTTGCCGGATTGCCCTCATCGTCAAACGGCGTATACCCATTATTTTCCATATCTCCGCTGTCGCAGATGGATACTTTTTCATTTCCAACCTTTTTGCCTATCACCCACTCATCCTGCAAAGTCTTATCGTTAAGCATAAAATCCGACTCGCTCTTATGCCCGAAACTCTCATGGGTAAACATCGCTGTGACGAGAGGTGCTAAGATACAGGTGTAATCCCCCGCCTCCACATCGACCGCATTCCTCGCATAATCAAGATAGCGGTCACGCTCCGCGATAATCTCATCCTCCCTGTTTTTTAATGCATCAAATTTAAGCTCCTGATAATATTTTCCCGCACTTGTCGTCACCCCGTGCACGACAAAATCGAAATAAACACTTAGATAGCAACGCTGCATATCCTGACGGATCACCGCTCCCTTACTGGAATAATATTCTTTGATCTTATGGTTGCTTCCACAGCTTGCATAATAAGTTTTCATCTCCTCAATCGAAGGATCGACACAGGCGGCAATATAATGATCTACGAGTTTATCCCTCTCGCTATTTGTAATTTTCCGGACATCATTCTCCCCCTCATATTTCAGGATATCCGCTTTTGCATCGCCAAAATTTTTAATGATAGGATCGTTGTAGATCTCCTTGTTCGGCTTGGCAAGAGAGGCGAGATTATCGATCTCTGCCTGGATTTTATCGAGATCATTTGTCACACTCGTGTACCACATCTCCCCATCGTAAACCCGGATTCTCGCACCAACTACCGCTGCTTTTCCATTTCCTTCCACTTCCCCGTTTTTTACAAAATAATAGTTGTTTTCCGTCTTCTCAATTCGAACTTCGGTAAAAAGATCGTCTGGAAATTTGTACATTTGCTACCTCCTACTTTTTTTGAAAATTGATAATATCCATGCCAAAAAACCATCCTCCCTTCGGTCGAATGCGAATCAGCGCAGGTATAATATCTGTCGATATTATACCATAAATTAGTTCAAAATTCAATGCTATATAATCATTTGTAAATTCCCATTTTAAGAGGGTTCAATATACAAATTACCTGTAGGAACTTATAAGAGTTTGAGAGTATTTGCAACAAATTTGCAACACTATTTTCTGCACCGCCTAAACTGCTTTATTTATATGAATATACTTTCTTTCTGTAAAAATTCTCTATTTGCTATTTCAAACGCCTTCAAAGCGGGTTTATGCAAACACTTTATATAATCGTATGCAAGATTCATTTCATGGGCTATTATTTTGAAGTCTTTCCCTTCATAATATCGCTTAAAAAGTAGCATCATGTAATTTAGATTATCCAGTTTATGAATCTGTCCTATAATTTCATGCTGTCGATACATAAGGTTTATTATATCGTTTTCAACTTCTTTTTCCAAATCAACAATTTTAGCGACTGCTTCCCCGATCTTGTCCGTATGCCCGCCGCCCTGCACCTTCTCCAAATCAAAACGCACCGCCCGGACAGTGGAAACGCTTTCCCGCATTTCTTTTATTCGCTCTTGCTTCTGTTTAATGATAAATTGAAGTCTTTGCATTTTAAAAAGATATTCTTTTGCGGTCATAGCTGTTTCCTTATTCGTTTATAATCCGTTCCAATTCGGCAATTTTCTTTTCCTGTTCGTCCGTGCGTATGCCACTTAAAATGGCATTACAGGCAAGAATAAAGCTGTTTGCAATCTTTGTATCAAGTTCGCCCTTGTATGTCATATTTGCCACTTTAGCAAGGGCTTTTCTGATATTGTCCGGGGTATCAAGTTTCAGATTTCGTTTTGCCATATAATCCCCTACTTTCTAAAATATTAAGTCCACCAACAGAAGCAAATATTTCTCTTATTCGTTCTTCAGTTGCATTCCCATCCGCAAGTTCTTCAAGCTGCTCCATGGTCATTTTACCGTATATCTCCCGAATTTCTGTTTTCCGTCTGCTGCTTGACTTTTGTCTTGCTATTAAAGTTAATTTTTCGATTCTATCCATACAAATCACCTAATCAAATATATCCTCAACGAAAATAACAACATCTTTGTTATTGGGATACTTTTCGCCCAATTCTTGCAATGCCTTTTCCGCTTCTTCTATGGAATCGCACAAGCAGCTTGCACTTGTTATGCTGCTTCCCGGTATGCCGTTCCATATCTGCCCCATTGCAACCCACTTTCCCGGCTCTGTTTCAGAAGGGGAAATAAAGCCGACTTCCAAACGGTCAACACCATATTTCCTCTTTGCCTTAATAATAAGCCTGTCTAATATTTTTATTCTCTATCACCTCTCAAAAAAATGCGCCGGATAATTGAAAAGATATAACCCGGCGCACTGTATAAAGTTATTTTGCGGCTGCTGTCTGAGCCTGATAATACAACGCCTTTACTTTGTTATCCAAAGCAAAAGCATCATAGACAATACGCCCTTCCACCAGTGAACCACTAATACCAGGCGGATCTTCATGGATTTTGTAATCTTCCAATTTGGTAGGCGCAACCGTGGCACACGGATGAGCAATCAGAAAGCCGAAGTTTTCCGGCAAGCGATTTTTCGGTACTTTGATAACCATAGCCCCGTCAAGGTTCGAAATAACGCCTTTCAGCCTTAAATCATTGCCTATGTCGGTTTCCATTGTAATATCCTTGCACTGTTTCATCAGCACATACACATCAGGCGTAACAACGATAATACGCCCCGTTTCCGGCACTTCCTCATTGTCAAGGGCATTGTTGCCCGCAAGAATTTCAAGATAGATATTCTCTTTGGTGAGTGCCTTTGCAGCGGGTTTCTGTCCGGCATTGGTACACATTACGCCGTATGTGTAGGCATCCACTTCCGGGATCACCACTTCCCGAAGCTGTCTTTCCAAAGCAGAAGCCGCCTGTAAATTCTGCGCTGTTTCGTCCGTGTCCAGCTTGTCAA
>CAJUCG010000040.1 GCA_910585065.1 uncultured Lachnospiraceae bacterium | reverse complement strand
TTATCCCGTATGCGCGCGGAAGAATTCGCAGCCGCAGTATTGAGGCGGTGGAAGCTGAGGTGCGCCGTCTTGCCGCGGCAGGTTATCAGGAAATTGTGCTGACGGGGATACATCTCTCCTCCTACGGAATGGAAAATTATTCCAGGAGAGAGCAGGCACTGCTTCGCCCGGATACGGGGGAGTTTCCGCTAGTCGATTTGATCCGCCGCATTGATGGGATATCGGGAATTGAACGAATCCGGCTTGGCTCCCTAGAACCGCGCATTGTGACTGAACCGTTTGTGGAGGCATTAGCTGGCACAAAGGTTTGTCCCCATTTTCATCTCTCGCTGCAAAGCGGCTGCAACAAAACGCTAGAGCGCATGAACCGTCATTATCACACGGAAGAATATTTAGAAAGCTGCAAGATTTTGCGCCGCTTTTATGATCGCCCTGCCATTACTACAGATGTGATTGTGGGATTTCCGGGGGAGTCTGAGGAAGAATTTGGAGAGACAATGCAATTTGTTGAACAGGTACAGTTTGCACAGATGCATATTTTCAAATATTCCCGCAGGAAGGGGACAAGGGCGGCGGATATGCCGGGGCAGGTGCCGGATCAGGTAAAAGCTGCGCGCAGTGAGGCACTTTTTGCACTGGAAGAAAAAATGCGGCGCGCATATGAGCGGTTATTTTTCAGGGAGGAAACGACAGTACTTTTTGAGGAGAAAATGCAGTTTCAGGGAAGCTCGTTTATGGTAGGGCATAACGAGCGATATATGAAATTTGCAATGCAGGCGGAAAAAGATTTGTCCAATCTCTTTGTAAAAGGTCAGATCAAAGGGGATTATGTAGGAGAAATTCTCCTGTTTGAAAGAAAACAATCGAAAGAGGATTGAAATTTTTGGCAGTTTGTATTATGATATAAGATAAGTGGCTATTCGAAGACAAAATTAGGAATTACAGCAAAGGATGTGAGAACGATGCAGGAGTTATCCAACACACAATATTTTTGTGCGCAAAAAGAGCAGGAGCAGGGCGTGAAGGAAGTGATTGCAACTGTTTACCGCGCATTGACGGAAAAAGGATATAATCCGGTCAGCCAGATTGTTGGCTATGTGATGTCCGGTGACCCAACCTACATCACCAGTCATCTTGGGGCGAGAAGCCTTATTATGAAAGTGGAACGTGATGAGATTATTGAGGAGCTTTTAAAGGATTATATTTCTTATCATTTTATGTAGAAAAGTAAATGCACTATATCAGTGCTTAGCATATGTTTTTCTCAGTCGGAAAGAATCTCTGGCGGGGAGAATGCCTTCGGAAAGGATCGGCGTGCGGAAACGATTTTCACACCGCATAAAAACACCGGGGCATTCTTAAATAAAATTAGGAGGGAAATAAACGGTACGGTAAAATGAGAATTATGGGATTGGATGTGGGGGCGATGACCGTCGGTGTTGCGGTCAGCGACGAGCTTTTATGCATAGCACAGGGGCTTGAAGTCATCCGGCGCAAACAGGAAAATAAGCTGCGTCAGACCTATGCGAGGATTGAGGAATTGGCAGTTGGGTATGGGGTAAAGCTTATTGTGGTCGGCTATCCAAAGAATATGAACAACACTGTGGGAGATCGCGCGCAAAAATGCGAGGCATTTGCGGAGGATATCAAGAGGCGAACGGGGATTCCTACGCTGCTCTGGGACGAGCGTCTGACCACGGTTACAGCGCAGCGCGTCCTTGATTTGGCGGAGGTAAGCTTAGAAAAGAAGAGAGCGGTGGTGGACAAGATAGCCGCGGCGGTTATCCTGCAAAATTATCTGGATTACCGCGCAAATTGCGGGGATGGAAAGGATATAGAAACGGCGGAATAAGAAAGGTATTATCAGATGGATACAGGAAAAAATAAGGATGGAAGGAAGATTCCGTTTGTAATGGAGGACGGTACTCAAGTACAGTTTTGTGTTTTAGAACAGACAAGATTTTATGGTATCAACTATTTATTAGTGACGGAGGATGAAGATTCCCCGGAGGCAGAGGCGTTAATTTTAAAGGATTTGTCCGATGAACAGAGCGCGCAGGCTCTGTATGAGATCGTGGACGATGACGAGGAATTATGCGCGCTGGCGGGAGTTTTTGAGGAGCTTTTAGAGGACGTGGATATCGTGTAATATTTTGGGGTACATTGTTGATTATAGAAAATAACAGCCATAGGACGGCAGAATGAGAGGATAATTTGAAAAGAGAGATGGAATTGCCGGAAGAAAACGGACAGAATATGGAGAAACCGGCACAGCAGGAAAGAAAAGTGAGAAGACCAAGGATCGTGACCAGGACGGCAAGAAAACCTGCGGGCACGTCAAGGCAGGAAAAGGTGGGCAGTGAGCGGATTGCCAAGGGACCCGGCAGAGTGACCACAAGAAAAAGTCTGGCGGCGAATGCGCCGGTGAGGGGAGTAAGGGCTAACGCAAGGACAAAGCCACAGCCGCAGGGGACGGGCAAACGCGTAAAAATCATTCCGCTGGGCGGATTAGAACAGATCGGGATGAATATTACGGCGATTGAGTATGAGGACAGTATTATAGTGGTAGATTGCGGTCTAGCCTTCCCGGAAGATGATATGCTTGGGATTGATCTGGTGATCCCGGATATTACTTATTTGAAGGAAAATATTGAAAAAGTAAAAGGGTTTGCGATCACGCACGGGCACGAGGATCATATTGGTTCCCTTCCCTATGTCTTAAAGGAAATCAATGTGCCAGTTTACGCGACTAAACTGACGATCGGGATTATCGAAAATAAATTAAAAGAGCATGGGATGCTAAAGAGTACCAAGCGAAAAATTGTAAAGTACGGGCAGTCAGTAACGCTAGGCTGTATGCGCGTTGAATTTATCCGCACCAACCATAGTATTGCGGATGCGGCGGCACTTGCTATTTTTACTCCGGCTGGTCTTATCATCCACACGGGTGATTTCAAAGTGGATTACACCCCTGTCTTTGGTGATATGATTGACCTTCAGCGTTTTGGCGAGCTGGGGAGAAAGGGTGTTTTGGCACTTTTGTGTGAGAGTACTAATGTACTTCGACCGGGATTTACGCCGTCGGAGCGCACGGTTGGCAAGACCTTTGACAATATTTTTGCGGAGAACCGTAATAACCGCATTATTATCGCGACTTTCGCCTCAAATGTGGATCGTGTGCAGCAGATTATCAATTCGGCGCAGAAATATGGCAGGAAGGTGATTATCGAGGGGCGCAGTATGGTCAATATTATCACTACCGCAATGGAACTTGGCTATATTGATATCCCGGACGATCTTCTGATTGATATTGAGGCGATGAAAAATTACACCGATGATCAGTTGGTGCTTGTCACCACCGGAAGTCAGGGGGAGGCGATGGCGGCACTCTCCCGCATGGCTGCCAATATCCACAAGAAAGTAACAATCAATCCGGGCGATACGGTGATCTTTAGCTCTACTCCGATCCCCGGCAATGAAAAAAGTGTTTCCAAGGTGATCAATGAACTGACCATGATGGGGGCGAAAGTGATTTTTCAGGACACCCATGTATCCGGTCATGCCTGCCAGGAAGAGATCAAGTTGATCTACGCGCTAACCAGACCAAAATATGCGATCCCAGTACACGGGGAATACCGTCACAGGAATAGGCACTGCGAATTGGCACAGGAGATGGGTGTGCCGAAACAAAATGTTTTTCTGTTAAAGTCTGGTGATGTGTTGGAGCTTGAGGAGGAGTACGCGGCAGTTACGGATTCGGTTCCGGCGCAGGGGATCTTTGTGGATGGACTTGGCGTTGGGGATGTGGGCAATATCGTGCTGCGCGATCGCCAGTACCTCTCAGAAAACGGTCTAATCATAGTGGTGTTGACACTGGAAAAATATTCCAATCAGCTTCTTGCGGGACCGGATATTGTCTCGCGCGGTTTTGTCTATGTGCGTGAGGCGGAGAATCTGATGGACGAGGCGGCGAGTGTGGTCAACGAGGCACTTGATTATTGTTTTGCAAGAAACACAACGGACTGGGGCAAGATCAAAAATGAGATAAGAGACTCGCTGAGTGATTATCTCTGGAAGAAGATGAAGCGGAATCCAATGATTTTGCCGATTATTATGGAAGTATAGGAGTAAAATTGCAATATGAAAAAGTCAACATCGGGAAAGCTGGCACTGCGCCTGGCGGGGGCGGTAACGCGGTTTATTTTAAATGTGATATTTTATGTTCTGGTCGTTGCCGCCGTGTACAAAGGCTCGACATTTCTCTACCATTTTTCGTATGAAGTATTTGGTTCTGTAGCGCGCACCACAGAACCGGGGACGAATGTGCCCGTTCAGATTTATCGCGGTGAAACGACAATGAATATTGCGACAAAGCTTGAGACAAGCCTTGTTATCGTGGATAAATACTCATTCTATATAAAGACGAAATTAAAAAATTACGATATTATGCCAGGAACCTATATTCTCAATACCTCGATGGACTACGATGAGATTCTGGAGATTATTTCGGATTCCAAGAACTCAATTGCTGCCGAGGAGAGTATCGAGTCCGCAAAGGATGGGATTGGCGGCACAAAGACCGAGACAGAAGAGGATGGTAAGGACGAGAAGGATGGCGACAAAAAGGATGAGTCAGATAAGAAAGATTCTGACGATGGGGAGAAAAAGGAAAACACCGAGAAGGGCGGTGCGGAGGGAAAACGTCCATGAACCATAAACCTATAATTGTAGAGGAGCGGATCGCGGCATATCTTCGCTCTCTGGAGATGGATATGCCGCCATATCTCGCAGAGCTTGAGAGCGAGGCGATCGCTGACGGGGTGCCGATCATCCGCAAGGATGCGCAGGCACTCCTGCGTTTTTTCATTCGGATGCGCCGCCCAAAGCGAATTTTGGAGGTCGGAACGGCAGTTGGATTTTCCTGTCTGTATATGAATGAGTACCTGGGAGAGGACGGGCGGATCGCGACAATTGAAAAAGTACCGATGCGGATTGTGTCGGCAAAGAAAAATCTTTCGACCGCGCCAAATGCTGCGCGGATCGCACTGCTTATCGGGGAGGCTGCCGATGTGCTAAAGGATCTTGCCGAGGGGGGAGGAGGGATGGCACTGCTTAAAGAGACGAAGGAGGAGGAATTTGAAAGAATTTACCTCCCCGCGGGAAGCTCTTCAATCTGGCAGGATGGGGAATTTGCAAAGCCCTATGATTTTATCTTTATGGATGCGGCGAAGGGGCAATATATGAATTTTCTGCCCTATATTTTGGCACTGCTCGCGAAGGACGGGATTTTTATTACGGACAATGTATTGCAGGAGGGCAGCATTGCGGAGTCGAAATTTGCGATTGCGAGGCGGGAGAGGGGAATTCATATGCGTATGCGGGAATATTTGTATGAGCTTACACACCGGGAAGAATTAAATACCGCCGTTTTGCCAGTGGGGGATGGAATGTCGGTGACGACTTTTTGCTAGGGCTGATTTGATATCCCCCGCCTATAGAGTTGGGGAATTTCTTGCTACAGGAAGTTAAGGCAAGGGGAAAGGAAAAATATGGAAGAAAAGAACAGTTTTTCGAAAAGGGAAAGGCGGCGAAAAAAGCCGGAGCTTCTGATTCCAGCAAACAGTCTGGAGGTCCTAAAAGTGGCGGTATTATACGGTGCGGATGCGGTCTATATCGGCGGAGAACACTATGGGCTTAGAGCGAAGGCGAAAAATTTTTCGGCAGAAGAGATGCGCGAGGGCATTGAATTTGCGCATAGCTTTGGGAAAAAAGTTTATGTGACCGCGAATATCACAGCACATAACCGGGATCTAGTCGGCGTGGAGGAGTATTTTAGGGAACTTTCCGCACTTTCCCCGGACGCGCTGATTATCTCCGATCCGGGCGTTTTTGAGATCGCGAGAGAAACTGTGCCAGAGATTGAGATCCATGTCAGCACACAGGCAAATAATGTGAATTATCGCACCTGTCTGTTCTGGAAAAAAATGGGTGCTAAGCGCGTTGTAACGGCAAGAGAACTTTCCCTTGCGGAGATTGCAGAAATTCGCGCACGGATCCCGGATGATCTGGAATTGGAAACTTTTGTACATGGTGCAATGTGCATTTCGTATTCGGGACGCTGTTTGCTCAGCAATTATTTTACCGGGCGGGATGCAAATCTTGGTGCCTGCACTCACCCCTGCCGCTGGAAATATTATCTGGTGGAAGAAACCAGACCGGGCGAGTATCTTCCCGTGTTCGAAAACGATCGCGGAACCTATATTTTTAATTCCAGAGATCTCTGTATGATTGAACATATTCCGGAACTCATCGAGGCGGGAATTGATAGCTTTAAGGTGGAGGGGCGCATGAAGAACGCGCTCTATGTGGCAGCGATGGCGCGCACCTATAGAAAAGCGGTCGACGATTATTTTATTTCAGAGGAGTGCTACAAAAAGAATCTGCCATGGTATCATAAGGAAATTGGAAAATGTACGTACCGCCAGTATACTACTGGGTTTTTCTTTGGAAAGCCGGGGGCGGACGCGCAGATTTATGATAATAGTGTGTACGTAAAAGATTATACCTATCTTGGGATTGTCTATGAGGTGGGGGAGAATGGCGGCAGGATGGAGCAGCGCAACAAATTTAGTGTTGGCGATACGGTGGAAGTGATGAAGCCGTCCGGCGAAAATGTGGAGGCGAAGGTGCTTGCGATCCGCGATGGGGAGGGAAATTTGATGGAGAGCTGCCCGCATCCAAAACAAGAAATTTTTGTGCAGTTTGATCAGGAAATTGAGGTATTTGATCTGATAAGGCAGTGCAGAGAGACATAAACTTAGCGCGGAGCCTAAAGGAATAAAAATTCCCCCATGCCCCGCGCAGTTTAGATATTACATTGTGTTTTCTAACTCGTAGCAGGCGCGCAGTTTGGCGAGTGCCTTTTTTTCAATGCGGGAAACATAGCTGCGGGAGATCTGAAAACGATCTGCAATCTCGCGCTGTGTGATTTCCGGATAGCCGTACAGCCCGTAGCGGTAGAGTAAAATCTCTCTTTCCCTCCTGCTTAATGTGCCAAAGAGAAATCCCCTTAGCCTGCTGCGGTTTTCCTCCTCGTGCAGCCGGTCTTCCACACAGTCTTCCTGCGTCTCCATCACATCGATCAGTGTGATCTCGTTCCCCTCGTGATCCGATCCGATCGGCTCAAAAAGCGATACTTCCCGCGCTTGTTTTTTGCTGCTGCGCAGCGTCATCAAAAGTTCATTGTCAATACATCTTGAAGCGTAGGTCGCAAGTCTTATATTTTTCCCCGGATTAAAGGTATCGATCGCCTTGATTAAGCCGATGGTTCCGATCGAGATAAAATCGTCTGCATCCCGTTCCGGGAGATTATATTTTTTCACAATATGAGCGACAAGCCGCAGATTGTGTTCGATCAATACTTCGCGCGCGTCCGGATATCCGGCGCGCATCCGCTCAAGTTGTCTGGTTTCCTCCTTTGCGCTTAAAGGTTTTAAAAAAGCCTGCAAAGGACACCTCGGCGCTTAGGGTTTATATTACTTTATGCACGGTGAAAACAAATGGTGCTTTTCCGATTAAATTTCCTTTGGGATTTGCCGGGGAATTGCTTGTCTTTTTCTATTTTGCAAGTTATAATGAGGATATTAGGAGGCTGATTTTATGGCAATCAGGGATGAGGATATCCTATCTTACAGTTTTTTCCAGTATGGGACTCCATTCTTTGGAAGTTTTCAGGGAAAGAATTATCGGATTGCAAGAGATCCTCTAAAAAATGTGTTTTTTGATAATGATCCGCACAAAAATGATGAAGCGACGTTTGAAGTGATTGTCTGGGAGGGAATGAGCAATTTTGCAACAACAAAATCGCAGAAAGAAACAAAGCATTTCCCATTTACACCTGAAGGGAGACTTGCGGTGATTGCGTGGCTTAATGAATGCGGGGACAGAGATTTAAACGAGGAGGGGATGGAAGATAATGGGAGAAATTAAAAAGATAGCGGCAAAAGTGGAGGAGGCGGCGGCTCTTGTGCCGGGGATATATAGCCTATGGCTGGAGGAGATAGATTTTGTAAAGGATGCGGTGCCGGGGCAGTTTATCTCGGTGTACTGTGAGGATAAAAGCAGACTGCTGCCGCGCCCCATCAGCATTTGTGAGATTGATAGAAAGGGGGGGAGGCTGCGCATTGTCTACCGCACTGCGGGGGCGGGGACAAGGGAACTTTCCAGGCGGAAACCGGGCGAGCGGGTTATGGTGATGGGACCGCTTGGAAATGGGTATCGGATGGATGTGATAAAAAATCAGGAAGAGGCACATTCCCTTCTCATTGGGGGAGGAATTGGAATTCCGCCTCTCCTGGCACTTGCGCAGGCACTTCCCGGAAAAAAGACCGCAGTGCTTGGCTACCGCGACAATCAGATATTTTTAAAAGAAGAGTTTCTTTCGTGCGGTTGTGAGATTGCGATCGCGACTGATGATGGGAGTGTGGGGACAAAGGGCAATGTGATCGATGCTATCCGTGAGGGGAATCTGCAAGGCGATCAGATCTTTGCCTGCGGTCCGACACCGATGCAGCGCGGCGTTAAGGCATATGCCGCAGAAAATAAAATTCCGGCGCAGCTCTCCCTAGAGGAGCGTATGGCGTGCGGCATTGGAGCCTGCCTTGGCTGCGTGTGCAAATCGACGGAGATTGACACGCACAGTCATGTACATAACAAGCGTGTCTGCAAGGACGGACCAGTATTTTTTGCGGAGGAAATTGAATTATAAAATTTGATTATTGGCGCAGACCAGGAGGAAGAATGAAAACAAATGTGACAATTGCGGGGGTGGAATTTAAAAATCCGGTAACTACCGCGTCCGGAACTTTTGGCTCCGGTATGGAGTACGGAGAATTTGTCGATTTAAACCGGCTTGGGGCGATGACAACAAAGGGGGTGGCAAATCTGCCGTGGCAAGGCAATCCAACTCCGCGTGTGGCGGAGACCTACGGCGGTATGCTCAATGCCATCGGGCTGCAAAACCCCGGTGTGGAAG
This sequence comes from uncultured Lachnospiraceae bacterium, assembly GCA_910585065.1. Taxonomy (GTDB): domain Bacteria; phylum Bacillota; class Clostridia; order Lachnospirales; family Lachnospiraceae; genus RGIG4057. The sequence goes on along the minus strand of CAJUCG010000040.1, from coordinate 8,089 downwards.
TATTGCTCGCGCGCGATATCCCATTTTTAAAACAGTATGATACGAAGATTATTGTCAATGTCTGCGGGCGGACAACAAAGGATTATGTTGAGGTGGTCGAGCGTTTATCCGACTCCCCTGTTGATTTGTTAGAAATTAACATTTCCTGCCCGAATGTCAAAGAGGGAGGAATTGCCTTCGGACAGAATCCTGCGATGGTGGAGGAGATTACCGGGGAGATCAAACGCCATGCCAAGCAGCCCGTCGTGATGAAACTAAGCCCCAATGTAACGGATATTACTGAGATGGCAAGGGCGGCACAAGCGGGCGGCGCGGACGCGCTCTCGCTAATCAACACGCTGACCGGGATGAAGATTGATATTAAGACGCGTAAATTTTTGCTTGCCAATAAGACGGGCGGGCTTTCCGGACCTGCGGTAAAGCCCGTGGCACTGCGTATGGTGTACCAGGTTGCAAGCACCGTGAATCTTCCAGTAATCGGGATGGGCGGCATTGCAACAGCGGAGGACGCGCTGGAGTTTTTGATGGCGGGGGCAACGATGGTTGCCATCGGCACAGCAAATTTTGCAAATCCGCGTGCCACGCTGGATGTGATCGAGGGGATCGAGGCATATATGCGTGAGAACCAGATCGAAGATATAAGAGAATTGATTGGATGTGTAAAGTAAGGGCGGAAAGCAGAAAAAATACACAGGGATGTTCTGAGCAAAATATAATCAGCTCAAAACATCCCTTTTTGTGCGCACGCCGATACGGAGGAATTAATTTTTACTGCCAGATTTCCTCCCCGAATCCGTTGATAAATTCTGCCAGTTCCTCCGCCATTTTTTCCGCCTCCGGAATGCGGATATGTCCCGGTGTTTTGCATCCATTTTCCGAATAGAGGAAGTGGACGATCTTTGGGTCGGACAATTCTTCTGCGATCTCTTCAAGTGCCCTGTCCCATGCCGCATCGTGGCAGAGGACGGTGGTTGCCAGCACAAAGAGTGCAAACGGATACTTTTCACGCAGATTCTTTATCAGTGTGATATAATGTTGTTTCCAGTGATTGCTTTTCTCGATATCCTTTCCCATATAGTCCTGTGGGTTGGAATCGTTCTGACCGATGGCGATAATTACGATATGGGGGGTGTAGAGCGAGAAATCCCACGGCGAGATCTCGCCAAAATAATCGCAGTAGCGCAGCTTGTCCCATACACTTTCCATGCCGACATAGTCCGGCGCATGAAAATATCCCGTTTTATCGAGGAGTGCAATGCCGCCCTGTGCGATGTCGTGCAGTTCGGCATCTAGTTTGCGGGCAGTTAAAAATGCATAGGAATACCAGGAATTGGAGTAGACTCCGTCATGCGCAGGCGGATCCGGCTTTCCAACGCAGTCGAGTGCCTCGCAGACCTCCCCCGCGCTGACCGAGTCGCCGTAGCATTCCATACGCCGCTTTGGGCGGGCAGGAGGGGGAAGGATTTTTGCGTCGAGAAATAATCCTAGAAAGTCAAAATAGTGCGAGGCATCCTGGCACTTGTACAGGATGATCTCGTGCGTTTCTTTGGAGAGTCCGGCACAGATTGGAAGAGTAATTTCTTCGCCGTGTACTTTGATCTCAATTTTTTCCTGTACTTGCCCATCAATTACTACGCCGATATAATTGTGATAGCAGCTATGGTAATTTTTTAATTTCATTGAAACCTTGGTTCCGCAAAAGCGAAATGCAATAGAGCTGCCCACATAGATAAAGCATGGAGCCTCCGGTTTTGCAAAATCGATTCTCCCGGTGTACAAAAGGGCGGTGGATGATGGGGGGATAAAACAATCTGACATAAAAAACCTCCAAAAGATAAAGTGATATAGTTTCTATGTCAGTATAGAGAATGTAGAATCAAATGTCAAGAATGACAAAAAAACTTATAAAAATTCCAGAAAATATGAAAAAATGCTTGAAAAAATACTTGAAAAAATACCTGGAGAAGGTTATACTATTTACAGTATCTGCCGATATAATAGGCAGAATGGAAAAGATTACAACATGGACGGGACAGATAGAGGACTGCTAAGGGCAGCAGATTTTGTTTCATGACAAGGAGGGATACATATGTCATTGAATTTGTTTAATTATAATAGTTCATTATTTTCTGGAATGTCGTCAAATTCATCCGGGATGTCGAGTATGCTGGGCGATTATATGGCGATCCGCAACGGCAGTTACGGCAAGCTTTTAAAGGCGTATTATTCGCAGGATGACGGGGTAAAAAAGAGTGCCGGTGCCCTGCGCAAGGACAGCACAAAGAAAAAATTGGAGGCACTTGCGGATTCAGAGGAAGTAAAGAAGTATAAGAGTACGCAGACGGACGCGGACTCCTTAAAGTCAGCGGCAGGTTCTCTGCGCTCCAGCTCGAAGCTTTTCGAGAAGGTTTCCAAGACAACGATCGATGACAACGGCGAAGAGAAGACGGTGGTGGACTATGATCGCGACGCGATAAGCAGCGCGGTAAAGACCTTTGTAAAAGCGTACAACAGCACAATAAAGTCCGCATATGATCAGGATAGTTCTGTTGTTCAGAAGAAGGCGGCTTCGATGGTGAGTGAAACTGCCGCGAACAAGAATATGCTCGCCCGTGTCGGCATCACGGTAGGAAAGAACAATCAGCTTGAGGTGGACGACGAGAAATTAAAGACGGCGAATGTCTCCACGCTAAAGACGCTCTTTAAGGGAAGCGGTTCCTACGCGTCCAATATTGAGCGCAAGGCATCGGATATGGCATCGATGACGGAGCAGCTTGCAAAGAATGCATCCTCCTCAAAGACAAATTACAACCGCAACGGCAATTACAGTTCCTTTGCAACAGGCGGGATCTACGATGGATTTTTCTAAAGCTGAATCTGCCCGATTAGAGAGCGAGTAATTTTTCGGGGGATGGACAGAAAATAAAAAAGAAAACAACCAGCAGTTGACTGCATAGCATATCAACAGTTGGTTGTTTTTTTGTTGTCCTTATAGTAAGATAAAGGAGAAGGGGGAGCGAAGGAGTTCTAAATTCCGGATGCTGTCTTTCAAAGGTGACTGCGCAGTCAAAAGTATCCCAATAATGATGATTTAATGGAGGAAATTATGGACAATGAATTTGCAGAACGTTTTGCCATGCTGCGCCAGGGGCGTGGTCTGACACAGCAGCGTCTGGCGGATAAGCTTGGAGTGACGGCGCAGGCTGTGTCAAAATATGAGACGGGACAGAGCCTGCCGGATGTGCAGATGTTAAAATCGCTTGCCACTATTTTTGGCTGCACGACGGATTATCTGCTCGGATATGAGTTAGCAAGGGAAGATCGGCTTGATATGCGCGCAAGGGAGCGCGATGACGAGATTTCGCGCGCACTGCAAAAAGAGAGTTTAACACTTAGTGTCGGGGCGGGAGCATTGGTTGAAATGCTGAGGCAGGAGAGCCAGAGCCAGTATGAGAAGATTCATCAACTGCGTGTGCGCCTTGCACAGAACTACGGAATTTTAGTGCCGGTGATCCGGATAATGGATCAGATACATCTTGCGGATAACGAATATGAGATCCTGCTTTTTGGGCGTGTGATGGTACAAGGAAAGCTGAAATATCCAATGCATTTTTATCTCGAAGAAACGGCAAGGGATTCATCCGATCATCCGGGAGTGGAACCAGTACATGGAATAAGCGGCGTATGGCGCATGAGATCGGAGGAGGAAAACACAAAAGGACAATTATCAACGGGAAAAAAGCCGGTTTCCTGTATGGAGATTTTGATCGCACATCTGGAAAAGGTGATATTGGAAAATTATGGAAAATTATTGAACCGCCAGATTATCTCCCAGATGGTGGAATATGTGCGCAGACGCTATCCATCCGTTGTGGAGGGGGTGGTGTCGGAGCGCGTGAGTTTGGCGAGAATCCAGAGAACCGTAGCTGCACTTATCGCCGGGCAGGTTTCGGTAAACCGGCTCGACTATATTATCAGCTTTCTTGAGGAACATTTAGAGGATACCGAAGAAAATCTTGCGGCTTTAAAAGAAGAACTCGGAATCGTTTCAAATTTCAACTGAGAGCGTAAAGTTCAGCGGGAAAAAGGCTGTCGTGCAAAATGCGGCAGCCTTTCTTTCGATTTTCTTTTGGTTGGTTATCGCTCATATAAAGTATAGTTATGTGCTGAAAGTAGACGTTTTCCCTTCTGTAGGGCTTCCTCCTTATAAAATTCAATTCGCAGAACACCCCGCTCAAATTCGCGGTTGTGGATAATGCCGATATTTTTGATGCTGATACCGTTCGCGCCAAGCAAGGTCGCGATCGTGGCGATCGCCCCCGCCTCGTCGCTGATATCAATAAAAATTTCGTAGAAGCGGTTTAGCATCCCCTTGCCGTTGGGAATGCTGGCGCGGTAGGAGCCTGCTTCCTCAAAAATACGGTAAAAATATGGTGCATCTTTTTTTGCCACTGCATCGAGGAATTCATTAAGCGATGCAATATATTTTCTAAGCACTTCCTCAATGCTCTTTGCATTTGACAGGCAAATAGCCTGCCACATTGCAGGGGAGGAGGAGGCAATGCGCGTGATATCCTTAAAGCCCCCGGCGGCAAGCAGGCGCATCTGCTCTTTTTCATCGTCCGAAGTGCGCACGAGATTGACAAGCTGCGCGGCGATAATATGCGGAAGATGGCTGATAGCAGCAGTGAGGACATCATGTTTTTTCGCATCGAGTACCACGGGGATGGCATGGAAATCTTTTACAAGCTGTATCATTTTACTTGTTACCCCCTGGGGTGTCTCCTCAAAGGGCGTTAAAATATAGTAGGCATTCTCAAGAAGCATAGTGCTTGAATTTGCATAGCCGGTCTGCTCAGAACCTGCCATTGGATGTCCGCCGATAAACTGGCGCGAAAGTCCAAGTATCCCTGCCATTTCCATAATATTGCCCTTGACGCTGCCCACATCGGTGAGAATACACTCTTTAGAAACAATATCTTTTAGTGCGGCGAGATATTCGATATTTTTCGAGACCGGCGCGCACAAAAAAATAAGATCTGCCTTTGAGAAGGCATCAAGTTCGTGTACGATACAGTTTAATATCCCCTCCTCCTTTGCAAGGCAGAGTCCTGCGGCGGGCATATCTTTATGGTAATCGTAGGCAAAGAGATCAAGTGAGGAGTTCTTCTCTCGCAAAAGTCTGGCGATGGAACCTCCAATCAAGCCAAAACCGATAAAACCAATGGATTTGATTTCATTCATCATAGAAATTCCCCGCAAAAATTAAAATTTTCTGCCCGATAGGGTGATAAACGGGCGCAGTTCTTCACAGAGTGAGTCAAACTGCGGGAAGGTCAGCGACTGTGGGCCGTCCGAAAGTGCCTTTTTTGGGCATGGGTGCGTCTCGATCATCAGCCCGTCCGCTCCGACGGCAACCGCACATTTTGCGAGAGGGGCGACATAGTCGCGCACGCCGGTCGCATGGCTTGGGTCGACAATAATTGGCAGATGGCTCTTTGCGCGGATCACCGGCACAGCACTGATATCAAGTGTGTTTCTTGTCGCAGTTTCAAAAGTGCGGATTCCGCGCTCACAAAGCACTACATTTTGATTGCCCTCGGACATAATATACTCGGCGGCATTTAACCACTCATCAATCGTTGCGGCAAGACCGCGCTTTAATAAGACTGGCAGGCCAGTTTTGCCCGCCTCCTTTAAGAGATAGAAATTTTGCATATTGCGCGCGCCAATCTGAAGCATATCCACATATTTTACAGCGGTCTCTATTGCAGCGAGGCTGGTCACTTCGCAGACAACGGAAAGTCCGGTCGCCTCACGCGCCTCCCTCATTAAGCGCAGGCCTTCCTCCTCCATCCCTTGGAAGGAGTAGGGGGAAGTGCGCGGCTTGTACGCACCGCCCCGAAGAATCTGCGCGCCGGATTTCTTGATGGCTCTTGCAGTCTGCAACAATTGTTCTTCGCTCTCGATAGCGCAGGGACCGGACATAATCACAAATTCATCCCCGCCGATCGCGGCATTTCCAACTTTGACCACGCTCTTTTCCGGATGAAATTTTTTGTTTGCCAGCTTGTAGCTCTCGGTAACCGAAACAATGCGCTCCACACCATCTACAATTTCCAGATTCTGATTCATCAGCCTGGTCTTGTCGCCGATCACGCCGATGATTGTCACTTCCTTGCCGTCTGATAAATGCGGCTCCAGCCCGTTTTCGCGGATAATATGCAGCACATGGTCAATATTTTCCTTGGAAGCCTTTGGCTTCATTACAATAATCATAAAATCCTTCCTTTCAGATTTTTATTTTCCAGAAAAATTTAATTGAAAACCCCTATTTTAGAATCAACGTAGATATTGTAATGGAATCCGCTGCAAATGTCAATATTATATTACGTTAAAGCGCAACGGTTTAAAGCGGATAAATTTTTTTCTCTCTGACAAGACAGAAAAGAAAAATAATTTGCAAAAATATTTCAGAAAATTAAAGAAAATTGTTGTAAATATAATAATAATTTGGTAAAATAGAGGGGTGGGGATACTTTCTCTTGCAGGTATTCCGCAAGAAAACAAAAAGGAGAGGCGCATATGGAAACTTATAAGTATGAAAAAATTAGAAATGTAGCGGTGCTTGGGCACGGCGGGGCAGGAAAGACAACGCTTGTCGAGGCGATGGCATATACGACGGGCATTACGACGAGGCAGGGAAAAGTTGAGGACGGCAGCACATTAAGCGATTATGATAAGGAAGAAATCAAGCGTCAGTTTTCTATCAGCACATCCCTTGTGCCGATCATCTGGGAGGACACAAAGATCAATTTTCTTGACACGCCGGGCTATTTTGATTTTGTGGGCGAGGTGGAGGAGGCAGTTTCGGCAGCCGATGCCGCTGTGATTGTGGTATCTGGAAAGAAGGGTGTTGAAGTCGGCACACGCAAGGCATGGGATCTGTGTGAGAAATATAAGATTCCGCGCATTTTCTTTGTGACCGATATGGATGACGACAATGCGAGTTTCCGCCGCGTGATCGAGCGTCTGACCGAGCTTTACGGCAAGCGCATCGCACCGTTCCACTCGCCGATTCGCGAGAATGAAAAATTTGTGGGATTTGTCAATGTCGTAAAGATGGCAGGGCGAAAATTTACGAAACTTTCTGAGTATGAGGAATGCCCAATCCCGGACTACTCGATGGAGTATGTCACAAAATATCGCGAGGCACTGATGGATGCGGTGGCGGAGACAAGCGAAGAGATGATGGAGAAATATTTTGAGGGCGAGGAATTTACTGCACAGGAAATCTCGACCGCGCTGCGCTCAAGTGTGATCGACTGTAGCATTGTTCCGGTTCTTATGGGTTCGGGTTTAAACGGTCAGGGTACAAATATGCTTTTGCAGGCGGTGGAGAAGTATTTTCCATCACCAAATAAATGTGTGATCACGGGGATCAATGCCAAGACCGGTGAGACATTTGCGGCGGATTACGATGCGAACAAGTCAATGACAGCAAAAGTATTTAAGACGATCGCTGATCCATTTATTGGAAAATTCTCATTTATCAAGGTTTGCTCCGGTATTTTAAAATCCGACGATGCGATCTACAATGTGGACAAACAGACGGAGGAAAAATTATCAAGGCTCTATATTCTGCGCGGCAAAGAGCAGATTGAAGTCAAGGAACTCTACGCGGGCGATATCGGAGTGATCGGCAAACTCTCGAACACGACGACGGGCGACAGTCTTGCGACAAAGGCGAATCCGATTCAGTTTGACCGCCCGAAGATGTCAGTGCCTTATGAGTACAAGAGCTATCGTGCAAAAAATAAGGGGGATGAGGACAAAGTTTCCCAGGCACTCTCAAGGCTGATGGAGGAAGATTTGACGCTGCGGGTAGAAAGTGACAAGGAAAACCATCAATCATTACTGTACGGTATTGGGGAGCAGCATCTTGAAATTGCAGCGAGTAAATTATCCCAGCGCTTTAAGGTGGAGATCGAACTGGCAAGACCGCGCGTAGCATACCGCGAGACAATCCGCAAGAAATCGACGGCGGAGTACAAATATAAGAAGCAGTCCGGCGGACACGGACAGTATG
>CAJUCG010000039.1 GCA_910585065.1 uncultured Lachnospiraceae bacterium | reverse complement strand
AAGGAGAGGTATCAGCATCTTGGCAGGATAGAGAAGGCGGCGCGGATTATTTATTTAAATAAAACCTGTTACAACGGACTTTTCCGGGTAAATAATTCGGGGGAGTTTAACGCTCCGTTTGGACATTACAAAAAGCCAAATATTGTGGATATCCCGACTCTGCGAGCCGTCAGCGGCTATTTTCAGAAGGCGCAGCTGACCTTTAGCAGTGTGGATTATAAAGAAGTTCTTGAAAAGGTAACAAAGGGGACTTTTGTCTATTTAGATCCACCCTATGATCCGGTTTCCGGCACGGCAAATTTTACAGGCTATACCAAGGGGGGGTTTGACCGTTCGGAGCAGATTCGGCTTAGAGAGTGCTGTGACGAGTTAAATCGGCGCAAAATTAAATTTATGCTTTCCAATTCAGCGACTGATTTTATCAAGGAGCAATATGCGGCTTACAATATCACCATTGTAAAAGCGAACCGCGTGATCAATTCCAAGGCGACAAAGAGGGGGCAGGTGGATGAGGTTGTGGTAAGGAACTATGAGTGAGCAGACAAAAAGTAAAAATGACTGCGCGTGGGAGACTTTGTTTGAAAGGTATAATATTTTATCGCGGATCGAGGCGGAGGGAAAATTTATTATTTCTGCATCGCAGATAAAGGAATACCGCGAGCCGCGCCTGATGGCAAAATTTGATCATGGGATCAATCTGCCGCAAATTTTTTCAGAGAACGATCTCGCTATCCTGCCCATTTCCAGAGGGGATTATGTGATCTCTTATTTTAAGGCATATCAGCCCTTTGAGACGCTTGATACCGCAATCACGCGCACCCGTCTGCCCTTTGGGTTACAAAGTCTTGACATGAATAATATTCCGAGCGAGGCGATCGCGATAAATGCTGCTTTGGCTTGCGGAATGCTCTCTGATTTTTTGGGGGAGGATCTTCTCTATCCTACAGTGGCGGGGCGTATGGGATCGGGACAATTTGATTTTTATATTCAGAATTCCCATACCAAAATGCCGACGGCAGTTTCTGTAAATAATTCCCAAATTGAGATTGATGCGGCGTTTGAGGGAGGGAAAAGTCTCGCGCTGTTTGAGGCAAAGCGAGATCTCTCGGACGATTTTTTGGTGCGGCAGCTCTACTATCCATTTCGGACGTGGAGCAGCCGCATAACAAAGAAAGTCAGACCCATTTTTCTTGTGTATTCCAACGGAATTTTCCATCTGTATGAATATGAATTTTCTAATCCGGATTTGTATAATTCGCTAGTTCTTATCCGACATAAAAATTATTCTATTGAAGATACGGCAATTACTCTTTCCGATCTAAAGGAAGTCGCTTTGCGCACGCAGATCGTTTCAGAACCCAATATTTCTTTTCCGCAGGCAAACCGCTTCGAGCGCGTGATCAATCTCTGCGAATTGTTAAATACAAGGGAGTTAAGCCGCGAGCGCGTTACGGAGGAATACGCCTTTGATCTTAGGCAGACCAATTATTATACGGATGCGGCAAGATATCTGGGGCTGTTAGCAAAACATTACGACAGTGGACATAAGCCGGTGTACTCTTTAAGTGCGTTTGGAAGGCGCGTGATAAATTTAAATTACAGAGAGCGGCAGTTAGCACTTTGCGAGGCGATTTTGCGGCACCGCGCGTTTCGGGAAACTTTTGATTTTTGTATGGAAACGGGAGCGGTGCCGGACACGGCGACAATTGTTGCCATTATGCAGAGATCAAATCTCTATAAGGTGGAGAGTGAAAGTACCTATATTCGCCGTTCTTCCACCATCAGCGGCTGGATTCACTGGATGCTTGGCTTAACGTAAGTCTTTTCTTTTCGAGTATCGCGGTGAGTGCCGTGATAATGCTGCCTTCTAACACAAGATAGAGGGACTGCCACAATGCTTTTTTAAAGCTGTGTGCAGAGGAGAGTGTCCCAAAACTTGAGTGAATGTAAAGGATAAGAAAAAGTCCGGTAATGCTGATGCTAATTACAATGCCATGTGAATTTGAGGTTTTCAGAGCAAATACGACGCACATGATAAAGATACCAAGTTCACCGAGCGCGAAAAAATGGTATAGTACATTTAAAAATTTGCCTAACTGCGCAGCTTTAAGACCGAGGGGGTAATGCTCGTTCTGTATCCACTGTGTACTAGCAAAGGCAAGAAGGATTCCCGCGGAAAGAAGGAGGCTGGCAGCGATGGTCATAATGGTTTTTGACCTGGTTTTCTGGTTTCTTGTGATATGGTCAGAAAGCAGAAAATGAGCGTCAAAGAGGATCAGAGGAAGGATAATTAAGGGCAGGACAATAAAATAAATTGGTGAGATTCTATACAAATTGGGAAAAATTGTAAGACTCATACCAACGATAAGAAGCAGGAGGGTAAGCCCAATAAATTCTCTGATTCCTATGTGTTTTTTAAATTTTTTCATATAGGCGATCTGCTTTGTCTCCCGCTTTCTTTCTGCGATTTCTGATTCCTGAAATGCCCGCACGAGTGCTGCGCAGTCCGGGCAGACTAAGAGATGTTCTCTGATCATGGTCTGGGAATCCATAGAGCAGAGATCGTCCATATAGGAGGGTAACAAGTCCCGGATAATATCACAGCTTATCTTGTAATCGGTCAAACTTTTATTACAGTTAAAATTTTTATTTTCTTTTTTCATTTTTATTTTCCCTTCCTTTCCATAAAATTTCTTTTCCGCGATAAAAGGTGACGCGTGCCCAGTTTTCGCTCTTTCCCATGATCTCTCCGATCTCGCCAAAGGTCAGTTCGCCCGTGATGCGCAGGTAGATCACTTCGCGCATGGCAGGCGGCAGCTTTTGCATTTCTTTAAACACCTCCATCAGTTCAAGTTTTGCGATCACTCGCCTGTCAAGGGCAGCACTCTCCAAAATAAAGTCTTCTGTCCCATCAAGTGCAAAGGGAATCTCACGTTTTGCTTTGTGGTAGTGACGATAGAGCAGATGTTTTGCAATTTGACAAAGCCAGCTTGAAATTTTACAACTTCCATCAAAGCGTTCAATGGATTTGTAAGCTTGCAGAAAAGTTTCCTGTGTCAAGTCCTCCGCAAGTTGTTCGTTTTTGCAAATAGAATACAGAAAACAATATACGATTTTGGCGTTTTGTTCGTATAATTCCTCCATCTTGACCTCCTCTCGTATATATATCCGACTTGGGGTGGGATTCGTTACAAAGGAATTTAAAAATTTTGCAGTTTTGTGCGGGAAACAAGCGAATCAGCCCGATATTTATTCTACACTAATAGAATAAGTATCGGGCTGAGAAAATAAAAAACAGATGATTTTAATTTTTATTATTTCTGATTTTCGCGGTATTTTTGTACAAAGGTTTGAATCCGGCTGGTCTGATCCAAAAATTCGCTGATGGAAGCATCATGATTCAGCGCGTCAATCAGTTTTGCGATGTATTTGCTCATATCCGCAGTCAGGTAGTACTCACGTCTGAGAAGCTCGTCCGGCTGATAGATAAGGTTTGTGGTGATAATGCGATCGAAGAGTCCTTCATTGTATGCTTCGTCAAATTTTTCCAGCCCGTTTGTAAACAGACCGAAAGTAGAGCAGATAAAGATGCGTCCGGCATCGCGCTTTTTTAATTCCTGTGCGACATCGATCATGCTCTCGCCGGAGGAGATCATGTCGTCGAGAATTACCACATCCTTGCCTTTTAGATTTTGACCGAGAAATTCATGTGCGATAAGCGGATTTCGCCCATCCTCAATTTTGGAGTAATCGCGACGCTTGTAGAACATACCGATATCAAGTCCGAGTACGGTCGCGAAATAGACAGCTCTGCCCATCGCTCCCTCATCCGGGCTGATCGCCATCATATGGTCCGCATCGATCGTCAGATCGGGAACATTGTTTAAGAGTGCTTTGATAAACTGGTAAGTTGGCATAATTGTCTCAAAGCTCTTTAGAGGGATCGCGTTCTGCACGCGCGGATCATGCGCATCGAACGTAATAATATTTTCCACGCCCATATTTGCAAGTTCCTGCAATGCGAGTGCGCAGTCGAGAGATTCTCTCGTATTTCTCTTGTGCTGGCGGCTCTCATACAGATATGGCATAATAACGGTGATGCGGCGTGCCTTGCCGTTTAAGGCAGCAATAATGCGTTTCAGATCCTGGAAATGGTCGTCCGGCGACATATGATTTTTTTGCCCGCAGACGGTATAGGTCAAACTGTAATTACAAACATCCACTAAAAGATAGAGATCATCTCCGCGCACGCTCTCCTTGATAATGGCTTTCGCCTCGCCGGTGCCAAAGCGGGGACATTGTGCATCAATCAAATAATTATCCCGCTCATAGCCAGTAAAGGCAATGGTCGATGCATGCTCGTGTTCTCGTTCCCTTCTCCATTGTACAATGTAATCGTTGATCTTTTGTCCAAGTGTGCGGGAACTTTCGAGTGCCACGATACCTAAAGTTCCGACCGGGATGGTTCCTGAATACTTTTCTTGCGGCATGATATTACCCTCCAAAGTGATTTTGTTGCTTTATTATAGCATTTTCGCGGTTTTCCTTCAAGAGAAAACACACAAGAAAACGCGAATTGTGAAAAATGTACAGTAAGTTTCCCGTCCTAGAGAAGCTTTTTGCGGATTCGAATATCTTCTCCGATAATTTTTAAAAAGGTATAGTTGCCGGTAATGCGGGAAAAAATACGCTCGCTGTAATTATTTTTTAGCTGTTCGAACGAGAGGTTTGTCGAGATAATGGTAGCGTTTCTGCCAAGCAGCCGCTCGTTGATGCACTGGTAGAGCTGTGAGGAGATAAAGGTATTGTTTAGCTCGGTGCCAAGATCGTCGATAATCAGAAGATCGCAGTCGTGGATATGGGCAAACTGGTTTGCCGCCTCGCTGTATTCTTCCTCCTGCTCCGTCTGTGCGCGCGCAAATTTGCGGCGTTCCAAAATATCAAAAAGCTCAAAGGCAGTCAGATAGATAACCGTATGTCCAGTGAAAATTAACTCCCGCGCAATACAGTTGGTGAGGAAGGTTTTGCCCACGCCGGTATTGCCGTAGATTAAAAGATTGCCCGGATCGGTGTCAAAATTTGCGATAAACTCTTTGGCGCGCGCTACCACATAGCGGATATTTTCCTGCGGTGTCATTTTTACGGATTCTTCAATATAGTCATCCGAGTAGTAGGAGTATGAGAAAGAGTCAAAGTTTTCCCTGCCGATCGCCTGGCGCACATTGACCTGCGAGTAGAGAAGATCCACGATTGCCTGCTGGAAACAATGGCATTTTTCCCTGTCGATAAAGCCGGTATCGGAGCAGTCCGGACAAAGATATTTAGGCTTTAGATAGTCTTCCGGATACCCATGGGCGACAAGCAGTGCCTTTTTTTCGGCGGAGAGTGCCGCATTTTTCTCCCGCAGAGAGGAAAGTGCTTCTGGGTTGCCGCTTAGTGAGAGCTTGGCACTCTGGATAGAGCCGTGCGCGATCGCGTTGTCAAGTTCTTTTAGACGGGGGATTTTCTGGTAGAGTTCCTCGCGGCGCGCCATAGCTTCACGATGGCTTTTTAAGCGTCTTGCGTCATACTCGCGCAGTATGGAATTATACTGATGATTCTTAATCGGCATGTGTGCAGTCCTTTCTTAATAGCATCCCTTCCATCGCGGAATAGTCGGAGGCAGTATATTTGCGCTGCGGGAACGCAGCAAAACGGTTTGAGGATGGCGGTGTGATCTCAGGTTTTGGCTTTGTGGGCTTTTTGCGGGCAAATTCGGAGTCGAGTATGGCAATATCCGCTTTGCTCTTGATTCCGGCTGTGTGCCAGTTGGTAAGGATCTTGTCGGTGTACTTAAAATCCGGTCTGGAGGTGGAGAGCATTGTGCGGTTGCAGGCCTCCTCGATAATATCGCCGTCGAAACCGAAGGCAGCAAACCAGCGGTGGATATATTTTAGTTCAATGTTGCCCGGTGCGCGGTTTAAGCCGAAAGCCCGGTTAACGATCGCGTAGCCCTGGCTGTATATGGCGGTCTCTGTTTTCGCTTTCTCTATGTTATCCACACCCGCCTGTGCCCAGGCAATGCCGACGGCCTCAATATAAGATGTACTTTTCTTATTTCGTGAGGCGCAGTATTCATACAGATAGGCGATAAGTTCTGTAGAGAATCCTAAACTCTCATAGAGAAATAAAAGCGTCTGCACATCGGAGGGTTTTAGAAGCCGTCCAAGTGTCTGTTCTAAGTGGGAGATCAGTTTTTTTACCTCATCAAGCGAGGTCAGTGCGGTGATCTGTGCGTTCGAGTAATCTGGTTTCTCAAAATGGCAGGAAGAACATTCCTCCGCTTCCTCCCCATCCCCGTCGGAATTCTCTGCGGCTTTCTTTGGAAGCGGCTCCTTGGTGCAGGAGGATTCTTTTGGGTCGTTCTCCGGCACAAGGGGAAGAAAGGCGATATCCGTGATGGAGTTCGCACTATCGCGTGTAAGCTTTATCAGTTTTTGCTTTTCCCAGTATTTTAGAGCGCGCTCAATATCTTTCTCCGTCTCCTCAAGCCGGTCAGCGATAAGGGAGAGCGTGGGAGTGCTGTCCGGATCGCTCGCAAGACGCAGAAGATAGAGATAAACTTTGACATATGAGCCGTTCGCCTGTGGCATATAGCGGTCAATAAAGGCATTCGAGATGATGGTATATTCGTTTTTGGCTCCATGTGAGAGTGTAAGTACGGCAGACATGGCTTCCCCCCCTAAGCATTTAAATTGAATTTTGTTGCAAACAGAGTATAGCACAAGGATAAGAAAAAGAAAAGAAGCGAGTTTGTACTAAAACAATAGGGGATAACTTTGTGGATAACGTGGATAATGTGGATAATGTGGACAAAAGAAAATGATTCTACAAATGTAGAATAAATAGGGGTCAGCTTTTCCGCAAGAATGCTTATAAACTGCCGCTCTCAAAGAAAATCGTCTACTTTTGTAGAAAGAATTGTGAAAAAAAAGAATCCACAACCATAGCCGCAAAGAGGGCGTTGATAAGGTTGTGGATAATGTGGATAACTTAGTTCTTTAATATCGCTTCGCCAATATTTACGATATCTCCAGCTCCCATAGTTATCAACAAGTCGCCGTGTTTACAATTGGATAATAAAAATTTTTGAATTTCTTCAAAAGACGGGAAATAGTATACATCTTTTCCGGCACTTCTTAGTTTTTCGGCGAGATCGCGCGAGGAAATATCCCCCGGATCTTTTTCGCGCGAAGCATAGATATCGGCAAGCACAATCTTATCCGCAAGGGAGAGAACCCGAACAAAATCGTCAAAAAGGAGCTTGGTGCGCGAGTAGGTGTGTGGCTGGAAAACGCACCAGAGTTCCCGATGTGGATAATGTCTCGCCGCAGTTAGAGTGGCGTGGATTTCTGATGGATGATGCGCATAATCATCCACAACCGTGACCCCATTTACCACACCCTTTTTCTCAAAGCGTCGCTTTGCGCCGCCAAAATGGTGCAGGGCGGAGATAATGGCAGAAACGGGAACCCCTAAGAGATCTGCCATTGCTGCTGCCGCAACGGAGTTTGAGATATTGTGCGCGCCGACCACATGGAGGGAAATATGCGCGATACAAGTATTTCCGCGCATCAGATCATAGCTGCCAAAATCATTTTCATCATAGGTAATATTTGCAGCGGTATAATCGTAAGTTTTTTTGCCTCCCTCAAGTCCGTAGGTGGTGATGGAAGCATTAAGCCCCCCGGTCAGTATATTAAGCTCCTCAATATCTCCCTGGATCACTAAATGACCACCTTCAAGTTTTTCCATAAAAAGGCGGAAAGATTTGCGGATATCCTCGATATCTTTAAAGAAGTCTAAATGTTCTGCTTCTATATTGAGGACAATTTCATGGCGTGGATAAAAATGGAGGAAACTGTTGGTGTACTCGCAGGATTCCACAATAAAATGATCGGAATGCCCCACGCGCGAACTGCTGCCGATCGGTTCTAACACCGCGCCAAGGGAGATTGTCGGGTCAAGCCCCGCCTCTAAAAAAATCATGGAGAGCATCGAGGAAGTTGTTGTTTTTCCGTGCGTTCCCGCCACGCCGATGGCATCTTTATATTGGCGCATAAGCTGACCCAAAAACTCGGCGCGGCTTAAAAGTGGAATGCCAAGCTTTTTGGCGGCAGCAAATTCGGGATTATCCTGACGGATGGCGGCAGTATAGACAACAAATGCAAATTTTGACGAGATATGTGCTTCCTCCTGGGAGTAGAATACAGAAATGCCCATCTGCTCTAACCGTTCACAGACTGGACTGTGATTTTGGTCGGAGCCGCTTACGATAAAATGGCGGGAGTGCAAAAGCTCTGCAAGTCCGCTCATACTCGAGCCCCCAATCCCGATAAAGTACACGGGAACGGGGTGGTGAAAATTGATTTCATACATCATGATTATCATATCCTTTCTTGATCTCCTTCCAGTATTTTACAGAAAAAAGAGATCTGATTTTTCCGGGTTTATTTCTTTTGAGATCCTACTATATTATATAGGAATGTGTTCCAGCTTCGTTTTTAAACCCCTGTCCCCATTATAATCCTCTTGCATTTTTAAGTAAAATGAATTTTTGATTCAAATATTGCGAAAAAGAAAAGCAATTTATGCTTGTTAAACTGTACAAAAAAATGTTGCAAGAGAAAAGAATTATTGATAAAATCAAATAAAATATGATTTTCTTTCCCTGGAAAAATTGTGAAAAACGTGTGTTAAGAATACAAAGAAATGAAGAAATGTATCCAAACAAAGCAATTTTTAGCAAGTAATGAAGTATAAATAGCAATAGTTGATAGGAAATACTTCTCAAAAGATGATAAAATAGAAATAGATAGCAAAAAAATCGTATGTTTTGTAATATCGCTTATGCAAAATATACAAAGATCATCTGGGAAAAGGAGAGGGATAAAGATATGCCTGGGAAGAAGAAAAAGGTTATCCTGATATCGGTTATCGTTATTGCCCTGATTGCAGCGTTCATTGTCTACCGCAAGCTCAATCAGGTGGACAATTACCATGATAAATATGCAGGATACGATCTTGACAGCGATGTGCAGGGCGTAAGCCGGGATTCCACCTATGCAAAGTACCTGCAGCTTTACGGGGAGAAGGCGAAGCCTTCTGTGGATGTGGAAGTTGATCTGTTCCATTACACAGACGCTACTGGAATCAGTGTGATGGAGGGCTATGAGGGTGAAGATAAGGTTCTCCATATGGAGGATGAAGCCAAAGTTTCGTGGCAGGTGGATATCCCTGAGAGCGGCCTGTACAATATGTACGTTGAATATTACCCGATCGAGTCGCGCGGGGTGGATATTGAGAGAGCGTTCTACATTAATGGAACCCTCCCTTTTGCCGGTTCGGATGACTTGGCCTTCTCGAGAGTCTGGGGGGATAAGAACGAGGTTCGCGAGGATAATCAGGGCAATGAGATTCGCCCGACACAGGTGGAGCTTGCGCGCTGGCAGAGTGCGTACTTCAAGGATTTCATGGGATATTACACAGAGCCGTACCGGTATTATTTTGAAGCTGGTGCAAATACGATTACCTTCGAGGCGATAAATGAGCCGATGATAATTCGCCGCCTGGTCATTGCAGCGATCGATGAACAGCCGGATTATGCAAACTATATTGCAGCTGTGGATAAGAATACATACAAAAATGCGGATACTGCATTTGAACAGAAGGTGCAGGGCGAAGATTCTACATTCCGCTCCGCCCCGTCGCTGTATGCGACTTACGACCGCTCCTCCGCGACAACAGAGCCATACAGTTCCGCAAAGATCAAGCTGAACATGATCGGCGGGCAGGCGTGGAAAATGTCCGGGCAGTGGATCGAGTGGGATATCACGGTGCCGGAGGACGGACTGTATGAAATCTCCATTAAGGGACGGCAAAACTATCAGCGTGGTTTTGTCTCGAACCGTGCCATCTATATTGATGGCGTAGTCCCGTTTAAAGAAGTTTCCGCAATTGCATTTAAGTATAATAATGCCTGGGATATGCTCATTCTCTCCGACGAGGAGGGAAATCCTTACCAGTTCGCGCTGACGGCGGGTACACATACGCTCCGGCTTGAAGTGACACTCGGCGAACTTGGCGGGATCTTAAATGAGATGGAGGACAGCGTCTTCCGCTTAAATCAGATGTACCGAAAGATCCTTGTACTTACCGGCACAGAGCCGGATGAATTCCGCGATTACCAGCTTGCAAAGGTATATCCGGAAGTGATTGAAGCTATGGGGCTTGAGAGCAAGAGACTTTACCGCATGGTGGATGAGATTGTGGAATATTCGGGGCAGAAAGCCTCCCAGATTGCGGCGGCGCAGACACTTGCCACGCAGCTTGAACGCTTTGAGAAAGACCCGGATAAGATCCCTAAGACATTAAAGAACTTTAAGGAGAATATCAGTTCGCTGGGAACTTCTATCCAGACACTCTCCGAAGCACCTCTTGATATTGACTATATTGTAGTGGCGGCAGCAGGGCATAAGGTAAAAGCGACAAAGGAAACTTTCTTAAAGAAGGCGGGACATGAGGTTCGCTCCTTTATCTCATCTTTTACCGAGGATTATAATTCGCTTGGAAATGTCTACGACAAGGACGAAGCAATCACTGTTTGGATGCTTTCCGGGCGTGACCAGAGTACGATTTTAAAGACGATGATCGATGATACTTTTACCCCGGAACATGGAATTGGGGTAAATGTCAAACTTGTTGAGGCGGGTACGCTTCTTCCGGCGACTGTGGCTGGCACAGGACCGGATATAGCTCTTTCCGTCGGATCAGGAGAGCCAGTCAACTATGCACTGCGCAATGCGTCGGTAGATTTAACTAAGTTTGATGGCATCGACGAGGTGCTTTCCCACTATTATCCGAGCGCGTATGCCGCATACAAGTTTAATGGAGGGGTCTACGCCATTCCGGAAACATCAAATTACAATGTATTGTTTTACCGTTCCGATATTATGGAGGAGTTAGGGCTTGAAATTCCGCAGACCTGGGATGATTTTATCAATATCCTGCCGATTATTCAGCAGAATAATATGAGCGTTGGTATCCCAAGTGTGTACAACAGCACAACCGCGCCGGATCTGACCAATTTAATGGATCTTTTGTTCCAGAACGGCGGCGAGCTGTATAATGGTACTGGCGAATCAACATCGATTGACGAGGAAGCAGGGGTTAAGGCATTTGAGATGCATACAAGATTTTTTACTCATTACAAATTGCCGACTCTATACAATTTTGTAAACCGTTTCCGCTCAGGCGAGATGCCGATTGGAATTAGTTCCTACAGCACATACAACACGCTTGTTGTGTTCGCACCGGAAATCCGCGGACTCTGGGATTTCACATTGATTCCTGGCACACTCAAGGAGGACGGCACAATTGATCGCTCCGCAAATGCCTGGGGCAACTGCTCAATGATGCTTACCGGCTCAAAAAATGAGGAGAAGGCATGGGAGTTCTTAAAATGGTGGGCATCCGCAGAAACACAGCTTCGTTTTGGGCGCGAGCTTGAGAGTGTTATGGGCTCTTCCGCAAGATATGCGACAGCAAATGTAGATGCGTTTGAAGGTTTGGCGTGGAGCAGCAAACAGATGAAAGTTTTGCGCGAGCAGTGGGCGTGGACAAAAGGAAACCCGGAAGTTCCAGGAAGCTACTATACCTCAAGACATTTGGTTAATGCTGTCCGCAAGGTAGTTGCGGCAAATGAGGATCCGCGCGAGACGCTGCTTGACTACACAAGGACGATCAACGAGGAGCTGACAAAGAAGCGCAAAGAGTTTGGGCTTTCCATCGCAGAATAGAAAGGAGGAAAAGAGTATGTCATTCATGCAGAAATATATGAATAAAAAGAAAAAGAATTTTCACATTGCAATGTATAAGGCAAAGCGCTCGAAGACCTGTTATCTGTTCCTCCTGCCATACGCACTTATCTTTACGCTGTTTTACATTGTGCCGGTGGTAATGTCCATCTGCCTAAGTTTTACTTACTACAACGTACTTGAAACACCGCGCTTTGTTGGACTTCGCAACTACATTGACCTGTTTTTGGCGGACGACGTGTTTTTAACGTCCGTCACAAACACCTTCGCGATCGCGGCAATCACAGGACCGCTAGGCTACCTTGCATCCTTTTTGTTCGCGTGGTTTATCAATGAGCTTCCGCGCTATATTCGCGCATTTGCCGTATTGATCTTTTACGCGCCGACCATTTCCGGTCAGGTTTACTTAATTTGGGCGATCATGTTTTCCGGCGATGCCTACGGCTATGTGAATTCGTTTTTGATGAAATTAGGATTTATCAATGAGCCGATCCTTTGGCTGACTGACCCGAAATACATGATGCCGGTTATTTTGCTTGTCATCCTCTGGATGAGTCTTGGTACTGGGTTCCTCTCGTTTGTGGCAGGTCTCCAAGGTGTGGATCAGTCACAGTATGAAGCGGGTTATGTGGACGGTGTCAAGAACCGCTGGCAGGAGCTTTGGTATATCACACTTCCAAACATGAAGCCGATGCTTATGTTCGGCGCGGTTATGGCAATCACGCAGTCCTTTGGTGTCTGCGAGGTCACAATGGCACTCGCGGGCTTCCCAAGTACCGACTACGCGGCACGTACCGTTGTTACTCACCTTTTCGACTACGGTTCCGTTCGTTTTGAGATGGGTTATGCATCTGCAATCGCAACCGTACTTTTCATTACCATGATTCTTTGCAACAAGCTGATACAGTCGCTGCTTCGAAAAGTGGGAACCTGATAACAGACTGGGAAAGGTGAGGAAGGATATGAAAAAAATAAAAAGAAGAAAACCGAACAGGTCCAGGGGCGGCGATCTTGGAATCTATATCATGCTGATCCTGTTTGGTATTTTCATGGCGTTGCCGCTGGTATACGCGATCAGCAGCGCATTTAAACCTCTGGATGAGATTTACCTGTACCCGCCGAAATTTTTCGTGCAGCATCCGACGATGGACAATTTCCAGGATCTCTTTGTTATCATGGGAAAATCCTGGGTACCATTCTCGCGCTACATATTCAATACCGTGATCATCACATTGATCGGTACAGTCGGGCATTTGATTTTTGCTTCGATGGGCGCGTATGTGCTTGCAAAATATGATTTTCCAGGCGGAAAAACATTTTTTAATATTGTTGTAACGGCACTTATGTTTTCAGGCTATGTACTCGGCATTCCGAACTATTTGATTATGACGGGGCTTGGCTGGGTGGACAGTTATCTTGCCGTTATCATCCCGGCATTCGCCTCCCCGATGGGACTTTTCCTGATGAAGCAGTTTATGGAAGGAATCCCGGACGCACTGATTGAGGCGGCAAAGATCGACGGTGCGAAGGAGTGGACGATCTATTATAAGATTGTAATGCCGATGGTAAAGCCGGCATGGCTGACTTTGATTATTTTCTCAGTGCAGAATCTCTGGAATACCAAGGCATCAAACTATATTTATTCCGAGGAGTTAAAGACACTGCCATACGCACTGCAGCAGATTATCAACGGCGGTGTATCCAGAGCCGGTGTCGGTTCGGCAGTAACGCTCTTTATGATGATCGTGCCAATTATAACCTTTATTTTATCACAGAGCAACATCTTAGAGACGATGGCAAGCTCCGGTATCAAGGATTAAGGGGGATGAGCATATGAATAGCAAAAAAATATTGCAAAGATTTGTTTGCCTGCTGCTCGCCATGCTTCTTCTTTCACCGGCAGCTGCACTCAAGGCGGAAAATAATTATTACACTTATATTTATGATGTATTTAGCGATGAGAGAGAATCACCGGATGCTTACATTCCGCAGCTAAGAGTTCTCGGCGTTGATTTTGGAATCGGGGATTTTGCACAGCCGCAGGGAATGTATGCAAAGGGCGACAAGGTCTATATTGCGGATACCGGAAACAACCGGATTGTGGAACTGCTTGCAGAGTCGGAATCGCTCTCCCTAGTCCGGGTGATCGACAAATTTAAAAATAACGGCGAGGATGATACGTTCAATGCCCCAAATGATATATTTGTCACGGACAGCGGCGATATCTATGTCTGCGATACCGAAAACAAGCGGGTCGTGCATATGGACAATAATTTAAATATGATTAAGGCATTGATTCAGCCGACGGATGAAACTTATGATGCATCACATGATTTCCTGCCGACAAAGGTAGTGGTGGACGCATCAGGACGCATTTTAGTACTTGGGCGCAACGTGAACAAGGGTGTGATGCAATATTCTCCGGAGGGAGTATTTACCGGGTATATCGGTGCGAGCAAAGTTACCTTCTCAATGATTGACTATATCTGGAAAAAGCTTGCAACTAAGGCGCAGAGGGATCAGATGGAGCAGTTTGTGCCGACAGAGTACAACAATATCGCGCTCGACAAGGACGGTTTCGTCTATGTGACGACCTCAGTTTTCAGCGAGTGGGACTTAAAGGACGACAAGGCAAAGCCGATCCGAAAACTTAATTCTATGGGTTCGGATATTCTGATCAAAAATGGTGACACGCCTCCGATTGGAGATCTCCAGTGGGGGGATGGCGGCGGAGTTAAGGGACCGTCAAAACTGATTGATGTCACACCTCTGGAAAATGATATTTATTACGCGATTGACCGTACACGTTGCCGTATCTTCGGGTATGACTCGCAGGGACAGCTTTTGTATGCGTTTGGCGGGAGCGGAAATATGTTGGGGTATTTTTCCAATCCAGTTGCACTTGATCATATCGGCGATGATCTCTATGTGTTGGACAGTAGAATGAATAGTATGACTAAGCTTGTACTGACCGATTACGGAAGACAGATTAACAACGCGATCTTGGCATACCAGAAGGGGGATTATGATCTGTCCGCTGATTACTGGAGAGAAGTGCTTAGGATGAACAGCAACTACGATCTTGCCTATCTTGGCATTGGGCGCGCACTGCTGCGGCAGAACCGCTATAAAGAGGCAATGAAGTATTTCGAGTTAAAGTATTATGGCAAGGCTTACTCAAAAGCATTCAAGCTTTATCGGAAGGAATGGATTGAAGACCATATCGGATATTTTGTAGTCGGGCTTTTGATCCTGATTATTGTACCAAAGACCATAAAAACGATTAAGAAAGTCAAAAGGGAGGTGTCTGAGGAGTGAAGATAGCAGAAAAGATCAATAAAGATAGCTTAAAGGAATATAAAAGATCACTCAGGTTTTCCCTCCATGTGATTGGGCATCCGTTCGATGGCTTCTGGGATTTAATCCATGAAAAGCGCGGTTCTATAGCGGCGGCGAACACGATTTTGATCGCGGTGCTTTTGGTTCGCATCTGGCGTTCACAGATGACAAGTTTTATGTTTGTCTTGTACCGTCCGCAGAATTTCAATGTTTTGATGTGCTGCCTGGAAATCCTTGTTCCAATTGCGATAGGATGTATTTCAAACTGGTGCCTGACCACACTCTTTGACGGGAAAGGCACATTAAAAAGTATTTACATGGCAGTCTGCTATGCGTATACGCCGTATGTTCTGCTCCAATTGCCGATGATTTTTATTAGTAATATAGTGACGGCGGAGGAGGGTGTTTTCTGGACATATATGGACAGATTCACCGATATCTGGATCGCTATCCTCATCCTTTCGGCAATGATGATGATTCACGATTACAGTCTGGGAAAAGCGATATTTGCAGCGATTGCAACGGCGGTCGGTATGCTGATTATCATTTTTATCCTGCTGTTGTTCTTCAGTTTGATTTCGGACGGTTTTGCATATTTTATCTCGCTGTACAAAGAGATTGCATTCCGATTCTATTAAGGTGTGAGGAGGTTTACGATGAAAAAATCAAAGCTTTTAAGTTTCCTTCTTGCCCTTAGCCTGTCGGCAGCGGCCTTCACTGGTCTTACTGGATGCGGCGAGGAGGAGATACAGGATGATAACATGGTTATCTATGGCTATGAGGAAGGCAAATCCGAATACGTAATGGAAAATGAGCATTTAAAATTCGTGATGGATCCGACGACAACTCAGTTTTCCTTGACGGAAAAGGCAAGCGGCAAGGTATGGTACTCAAATCCGCCAGATCTGTCCGGGGAAACGATTGCAAACAAGTCGACAAAGGATCTCTTGCAGTCCACGTTAACATTGGTGTACGGCACGAAAAATGGTGTTGAGACCACGTTAAACAGCTATAGCTACAGTGTATCGAACGGTCTGTATGAGATCGAGGAAGTAGAGAGCGGGATCAAGGTAAAATACTCTATTGGAAATATTGAGCGCACTTACCTTATTCCGGCAGCACTCCCGGAAGAGAGATATTTAAGCTTTTATAATCAGATGGAATCCAAGACACAAAAGAGATTGGATCAGTATTACCGCAAGTATGATCTAAATAATCTGCGTGGCGAGGATGACAAGGATGAACTTTTGAGAACTTATCCGGATCTGGCAACCGAACCAGTCTATGTGTTGAGAGATGGCTTGCAGGAACATATCCGGGTTAGGATAGAGGAATATTTTGGGGGTGCAGGATATACCTACGAGGATTATGTTCAGGACTCAGAAAAATATTCCGCGACAAGAGTAACAGACAAACCAGCTTACGATGTGTCAGTGATCTACGAGCTTGACGGAAAGGATTTCGTGGTGCGCGTCCCGTTAGAGGAAGTGGATTACAAGGATACTTACCCGATTATCTCGATCAAACCACTCCCGTATTTTGGAGCGGGGGGAAGTACGGACGATGGGTTTATCCTAGTGCCGGACGGAAATGGTGCGGTGATTCGCTTTAACAATGGGAGACAGACACAGAGCTCTTTTTACAGCAATGTGTATGGCTGGGATTACGGTCAGCAGCGTGACGCAGTAATCACGGAAACCCGTTCTCTATTCCCGGTTTTTGGTATCTGCAATAATGGTTCTTCCTTCCTGTGTATTGCGGAGGAGGGAAGTGCTTACGCAACTATTGAGGCGGATGTGTCGGGAAGACTTCATACCTTTAACTACGCGAATACGGGATATAAGATTATTCACAGTGCAAGTATGGATGTGTCGTCGAAATCCGATAAGGCGGTTGTAGTGTACGAAAAGAATGTGCCGCAGGGGGATCTGGTCAGCCGCTACCGCTTTGTTTCGGGCGATACCTATGTGGATATGGCAGTATCTTACCGCGATTATCTGACTGCGAGATATGCGCAGCTTAATAAGAACAATGATGCACAAACCCCTCTTGTTGTGGAGTTAGTTGGCGCGATTGAGGCGGTGGAGAATCATATGGGATTCCCAGTGACAGTGTCGAGGGAACTGACCTCCTACAAGGAGGCAGCAAAGATTTTAGATGACTTTGTGGCAGCGGGCGTGAAAAACCTAGATATGAAGTATATCGGCTGGTTTAACGACAGTGTGCATCATAAGGTGCCAACAAAGGTGAAACTGATTTCCGAGCTTGGCAGTAAAAAGGAGTTCAAAAATTTTGTTTCTAAGGCAAATGAGGCGGGTGTGGATCTCTATCTAGAAGCCTTTGTCGAGTTCGTCTACAAGAATTCGCTGACGGATGGATTTAGGATCAATCGTGACTCTGCAAAATATGTGACAAAGGAGATTGCAGAGCTTTGGGATTACAACCCAGTTATCTATGCACTCGAAGATTATGAGGACGATACGCTCCGATATTTTGTAAAGAACAAATATACAAATAAGCTGATTGATTCTCT
>CAJUCG010000038.1 GCA_910585065.1 uncultured Lachnospiraceae bacterium | reverse complement strand
TGACTATCTTATTACCCTTCATTAGTGTAAATGCGATGAATTAAAGGAAGTAAAGAAATGTTTCTAAAAACCACCCCCAATTTATATAGCCATATATTAAGGAATTTATTGTCAGCCAACCGGGAAAGTTTTCCTGTTGGCTGATTACTCAAGTCGATTCAAATTTTTTGTCTACACTTTTCATTATGTTGTAAGCGTGAACAGTTAATATTTTATATAACGATAGACTCAAAATAGGGCATTTCAGATGGAATACTAAATCTGCCACGCTTTTGGATACGTGATCGTTTTTCAATTTCTTCTGCGGACATCTGCGAAGAAATAGATAATAAAACTTCCTCCAATCGCGCATTGATTTTTAGGTTTCGTTCCTGTTTTCTTCTAATGATACCATAACACCCAACGGGGGAGATATAAATATCTTCTGGAGCATCTGGAGAAACAATAGCACTCATATCTTTAAACTCACATATTTCTGGTATTGATGTACAATTAAGCGCATAATCCACATTAATTGGTACGATATCCCTTCCTAAATTGATAAAAAATCCCTGATTTGGTATATCTATCCATCTGGAAAGTAAAAAATCTTTTTTTTCGTCAAGACGTAATAAATCATCGTTATATTCTATAAGTTTCTTACCTATCCATCTTACTACTGGAACTGCCCATGAATTTCCAACTGCTTGATAACGATTAGTCTTTTTCGCGTTTGGCAAATTTGTATAATTATCTGGAAATCCCATTAATCTTTCACATTCAAGAGGTGATATTCTTCTTATACGATTATCTTGGACAATAAATAGTGAACCATTGTAAGCAGCAGCATTTCCATTCCATTTAGTTCCGTAAGCTGAATATAAACAGTCTGTATATTCACGAAAAACTTCAAATCTGTGACCATCCTTGTCAAATATTAACGCTTGTGAAGGATATTCTTTTAGATCAGATAAGTTTCGTTCAAAAAGAACATTTTCTGGAAAGAAATTTTTTCCTCCCGCAATTAAATAAAGACGCTTTCTCTGTTGGGGAAGTCCAAAAAATTTTGCATCCAATACTCTCCATGCAATGTTTCTTTTTGAACCATGTATCACGCCTGCGTTGGGCCATTTTTTTAATTCTATCACATCATTAAAACCTGCCAGAGAAGATACCAGACATCCGAAAGCATTTGTTTTATCAGTAAGTACGCCTTCCACATTTTCCCAAAATATAATGGAAGGACTTTTTCCCTCTCTTTTTCTTTGATTATCATTTGAATTAACAATATCCACAAACCTTAATGTGAGATTGCCGCGATCATCATTAAGACCATTTTTCCAACCAGCAAGTGAAAAGGCTTGACATGGCGTTCCTCCGCAAATTAGATCTGCAGCAACAATTTCACTTGATTCTATTTTATCAGGAATATTATTCATATCTCCTAGATTTTGTATATTGGGATATTTTTCTGCCAAAACTAATGATGGAAAATCAGCAATTTCAGAAAACCATTCAAATTTCATACCAAGTGGTTCCCAGGCTACTGATGCTGCTTCAATTCCTGAACAAATACTTCCTACTGATTTAAAAATCATAGGTAAAATCCCTTCCTATCCTGAAAATTATCTTAAAGACCATTATTTTCATCCCTCTTTAATTTTATCATTAGTTGTTTTTTCCATTCCATAATATCATACCAGGGACAACCTACGCAACCTTTTTCTGCATCCTTTCCCTTTTGATCTATTGACATATCCCAATCACTTCCTCCCTGATAATAAAACGGAATACCATAAATGCATCCACGTTTTCCTGTTTGAAAACAAGTTCTGCAAGATTCCCGTTTTTGTTGATTTCTCTGATTGGTAAGCAATTGAAATTTCGATTTGATTTCCTCATCCGACATTGTATCAGGATTTTCTCCTTTTGTATTTTTATCCCATCTAATCTCCGGGAATTTATGGTCTGGAAGGCAATGTGATGAAACAGTCCCTTCATATACATCAATATTACCCAACACATGGATAATTCTCTTTCTTAGAGTTGGAGACCAAGTTTCATAACCATTGCCCTCCATATTTCCACGTTTGATAGGAAGTAAAATTAAATGAGTTGTATTCTTCTCACAAATTGGACAATATCTTTTTGTATCTGTTGCAATAGTATAGCCAAATTCTTTAAGATCTTGTATTCTACGTGCCCAATTCGGATTTTTTGGCAGCGTACATTCTACGCATTGCCATCCGCCCTTTGCAAGTCTATCAAAAAAAGCCTTTGTAGTTCCTGCATTTGGCTTTTCTTCTTTCCAGAATCTTTCCTGTTCTTCCAACCATAATGAAAAATGCTCCGGATTCATTTGCTCATATATATTATTTAGATATGTGTTAAACTTTTCTATCTCATTTGGTTTAATCGAAATACCTGTTCTTCGATACTCAACTGGAACCCATACATCCTCCGTCTTATTCTGATAACTAAGGTTAACATGAACATATTCTTCGGAAGCTTTTAGATGTTTTTTACGTTCAGTTTCAACAATTGTGATGTTTTGATTTAAACTATTGTTCATGGTAAAGTATTCCTCCATATTTTAATCCTCTTTTTGATTTATTTTTCATCTGTTTCTGAACCATTAAAATAAAGGTTACGTGGTCGTTTGTTTTAATATCAGGTACGGCGCAAATATTTTTGAGTATTGTTACTTGTATTTTATATAATTTTTGCATTATTTGTAAGTTCTGTATCTGACATAATATTCACTTTAACAAAAGTAAAAATCCCCCACTTTTATTATATATACAAAATCAGTTTTTGCAAGAATAACTTCTGGAAAAATCATAAAAATGCAGGTCTTAAAAATAATAGATAAAAACATAGTTGAAAACGGAGTTATTTTATGATAAGATCAGAGAAACGGAAAGATAAATTGTCAGCCAACCGGGAAATTTCCCGGCTGGCTCTCTTATCCATTCCTTCACTCCGCAAAATACAGGGAGGAAAAGTACATTCCAAGGCGTTTTGCCTCTTGTTCGTTGATATCTTTTGGAATGCGCGCAGTTACCATGCAGTCCGCTCTTAACGGATAGGAAATTTCAATCATATTTATATTTTCTATCGCTGCCGCAGGGCTTTTAGAAGATGTTAAAGCCACTGGCTCCTCTGGGGAAGCTAGGAATTCTCTGCCATGGCTTAAAGCGTCAATCTCAGCAAAGTGATGTGATAGATTGGCAGTTGTTCGATGTACCTTTAACGAATAGCGCAATTCCTTTGAAAGAGATTGGCGGGAAGTATGGGTCAGCCATTTTGCCTTCCTCTGATGCGGATAGCCGTCCTCGTCATTATCTGTGAAAGAATCATAATAATATACACTTGTAATTTCACCAAAATAGATATCGTCGCCATTTGGCATAAGAAGCAGATCCCCACTATGCATTTGATTAATAAAGATATCAATGCTGGCATAAGCATTGCCAAGGCGCAGTCCATCATAGCTGTAGGGAGGTTTAGATAAAATTTCCTTTAACTGCCCTCTGGACTTTCCGGTTAAATTGCCAATTTTCGGCCAGCCGACTGCGATTATGCCGCGCTCCAAAAATTCGGAGAACCTTTGCTTGCCATGGGGGAAGGGACGGATAAGCCATGCGTTTTTCATAATAAAACTCCTTTCATAGAGAAAAATGGGTGATATTACAATGATATTTATATAATATATTTGATGATATATCTATAAATATCGTTGAATATATCCTTTGTTATATAGTAATATGTTGATTTTTCAATATATTAACACAAATATAAGGACTTGTCAAGGATAAAATTAAAATAAATATAGAATAAATCTATTTGATATCATTTTAACAGAATAAATTAGGAGGGAAACTAAATATTTTTCGGCAGAATGAATTTTGATAGTAATATAAGAGAGACAGAATGGAGCAAAATATGCAAATAGAAATAAGAGATGATTTTGATTTGGAAAAAATTTCCACAAGCGGACAATGTTTCCGCGTCCGGAAATTTGATGATGGGACTTATCGCTTTATTACGGGTGATCAGGTTATTTATATTCGAAAAATAGAGAAGTATCAATTTATTGTTTCCTGCAATGAGGAGGATTGGAAAAATATATGGAGTGCCTACTTTGATCTCGGACGTTCCTATAAGGAAATCTACGATGCAGAATATAATAAACACCCCTTTGTCAGAGAGGCGATGAATTATGGAAGAGGGCTTCGGATTTTGCGCCAGCAGGTCTGGGAGATGCTTGTAACCTTTATTATTTCGCAGAGAAAGAGTATTCCAGCCATAGCAAAATCGGTGGAAATGCTGGCGGCAAAGTACGGACATCAAATCTTTACAGAATATGAAACGATTTTTTCTTTTCCATCACCGCAGGAGATGGGATCTGCATCAGAAGATGACTTGGCAGCGTGCAGTCTGGGATATCGGACAGGCTATGTTCTTGATGCAATTTATCAGGTATCCTCCGGAAATCTTGATTTGATTACAATTTCTACTTATAGTGACAAGGAACTGCTGGAGAAATTGCAGACAGTTCACGGTGTTGGAAAAAAGGTAGCCAACTGTGTCGCACTGTTTGGCTATGGGAGGATGGGCTGCGTTCCGGTTGATGTCTGGATTTCAAGGGCAATTGAAAAGGAGTGTAAGGGGAGCGATCCCTTTTATCTTTTCGGGGAGAATGCAGGAATTATCCAACAGTATGTCTTTTATTATGAGAAGAACCATACACAAAAATAATGGATGGTTCCACAGAAAGATAATTTAACATACGTCCTGCGCTGCGACTGGAGAAAAAGCGAATTTACCTGGATATGCGCCCTCCATAAAAATCCAGCCTCCCCGGTTGACAAATCCTTTCCAAGAGATTATGATAACAACATTAACGATAGATTTGGAGGAGAGAATATTGCAGGATTATGCAGAAGAAATAAAAAAGAGAAGAACCTTTGCCATTATTTCCCACCCGGACGCGGGCAAGACTACATTGACGGAAAAATTATTGCTCTACGGGGGCGCGATCAATCTGGCAGGTTCAGTAAAGGGAAAGAAAACTGCAAAACACGCAGTTTCTGATTGGATGGAGATTGAGAAGGAGCGCGGGATTTCCGTGACTTCGTCGGTGATGCAGTTTAATTATGGTGGGTATTGTATCAATATTCTTGACACACCGGGACACCAGGATTTCTCGGAGGACACCTACCGGACATTGATGGCGGCAGACTCCGCAGTTATGGTAATCGATGGCTCAAAGGGGGTTGAGGCGCAGACCATCAAGTTATTTAAAGTCTGTGTGATGCGCCATATTCCGATTTTTACGTTTATCAATAAAATGGACAGGGAGGCAAAGGATACCTTTGAATTGCTTGATGATATCGAGACGGTGCTGGGAATTGCCACCTGTCCAGTTAACTGGCCGATCGGTTCAGGAAAGCGTTTTCAAGGTGTTTACGATCGCAATACAAAAACGATTTCGCGATTTACCGCAGCAAACAACGGGATGAAGGAAGTGGACTCTGTTGAGGTCACGATAGGGGATGCAAAGACGGACGAAGTTATTGGCAGAGATGCGCATGATAAGCTTTCCGAGGAGATTGAACTTCTTGACGGGGCGGCACAGGAATTTGATCTTGCCGCCGTGCGTGCGGGGGAATTGACCCCGGTATTTTTTGGATCGGCATTGACCAATTTTGGCGTGGAAACCTTTTTAAAGCATTTCCTTGAAATGACGACAACACCGCTGCCGCGAAGGTCGGATGCGGGGCTGATTGACCCGGTAACAAATGATTTTTCTGCATTTGTATTTAAGATTCAAGCGAATATGAATAAGGCTCACCGCGACCGCATTGCATTTATGCGTATCTGCTCAGGAAAATTTGATGCAGAGGAGGAGGTCTACCATGTGCAGGGCGCGAAGAAACTTCGCCTCTCCCAGCCGCAGCAGCTAATGGCACAGGAGAGAAAAATCCTTGATAAGGCATATGCGGGGGATATTATCGGGGTGTTTGACCCGGGAATTTTTTCGATCGGAGACACGCTGTGTACACCCGGACAGAAATTTGCTTACGAGGGTATTCCGACTTTCGCGCCGGAACATTTTGCAAAGATCCGCCAGGTGGATACGATGAAGCGCAAGCAATTTGTCAAGGGGGTAACGCAGATTGCACAGGAGGGGGCAATTCAGATTTTCCAGGAATTTAATACGGGGATGGAGGAAATTATTGTCGGTGTAGTCGGCGTGCTACAGTTTGATGTATTAAAATTTCGGCTGGAATCGGAGTATAATGTGGAAATCCGGCTGGAACCGCTGCCTTACGAGCATATTCGATGGATTGAAAATAAGGATGAGATAAATGTGGCAGGGCTTTCGGTAACCTCGGATACAAAGCGGGTGAAAGATATGAAAGGAAATCCGCTTTTGCTCTTTGTCCATGCCTGGAGCATCGGGACAGTAAAGGAGCGAAACAAAGGGCTGGTATTGGCAGAATTTTCG
Organism: uncultured Lachnospiraceae bacterium; assembly: GCA_910585065.1. Lineage (GTDB taxonomy): Bacteria > Bacillota > Clostridia > Lachnospirales > Lachnospiraceae > RGIG4057. Next base: position 11,742 of record CAJUCG010000038.1, on the reverse strand, counting down.
AGGAATTAGGGGTACGGTGAAAACCGTACCGGAAGGATTTTGTGGGAGCAGAGCGAACAAAAAATCCTTCCAGGAGAGGGCACGGTGCAGGGCTTTCTGCGGAACTTAAAATAAGGAGATTTTTTATGGGGATAGATGTAATTATTCCGGTGTACAAGCCGGATAAAAAATTAGATAAGCTTTTTCTATCGCTTTTGGCGCAAAGTGTAAAACCGGATCGGATTATTCTGATGAATACTGAGGCGGAGGGGTTTTCCTGCGCAGATTTGGAAAGGCGATTGAAGTGCCGGATGGTCAAGCAAAAAATTTACGGGAAGAAAAAGATCGATGTGTTGGTGGTACCAGTAAAAAAGGAGGAGTTTGATCATGGCGGGACGCGGAAAAAGGCAGTTTCGCTTAGCACGGCGGATTATTTTGTGATGATGACGCAGGATGCAGTTCCGGCGGATGATTATTTGCTTGAGCGTCTGCTCTTAGCATTGAAGGAAGAGGACTGTGCATTGTCCTATGCAAGGCAGGCTGCACCGCTAAATAGCACAGTAGTGGAGCAGTATACAAGAATGTTTAATTATCCGAATATAAGTGCGGTGAAAACAAAGGAGGATCTGCCGCGCCTTGGCATTAAGACTTATTTTTGTTCCGATGTTTGCGCGGCTTACAAGCGTGCCGCCTATAATGAGGTTGGAGGGTTTGTGGAGAAGACGATTTTTAGTGAGGATACGATTATTGCGTCGCGCCTGATTGGGGCGGGTTACCGCATCGCCTATGTCGCGGAGGCGAAAGTCTACCATTCACACAATTATTCACTTTTGGAACAGCTAAAAAGAAATTTTGATCTCGGCGTGTCGCACACCCAGTACCAGGAAATTTTTGATCGGGTTCCAGCGGAAGGTGAGGGAATGCGGCTGGTAAAAGATACCTTTTTCTATTTGGTTGGACAAAAGCGGTATCTGGATATCCTTGATTTGATCTTTCAGAGCGGGGCAAAATTTTTGGGGTATCAGCTAGGAAAACACTATCACCTCTTGCCGAGGAAATTGTTGTTTGCCTGCACATCGAATGCGGATTATTTTGCGGATAAGGAGGAGTTTGATGGATAAAGTGATTATTTTAATGGCGACTTACCAGGGGGAAAGATATTTGGAGGAACAGCTAAAATCCATTATGGCGCAGGATTACCCGAATTTTGAGCTGATTGTGCGCGATGACGCTTCGTCGGATGGAACGTTTTTTTTGCTCTCCCTGTACAAGAAGCGTTATCCGGACAAGCTCACTGTCCTGCGCAATAAGAAAAATCTTGGCGGTACAAAAAATTTTCTGATGCTTTTGCGGGATGCGGTCAAACAAAATAATTGGGGGCAAAATCCCGTATATTTTATGTTCAGCGACCAGGATGATTATTGGTATCCAGATAAGATAAGCCGCACACTCATCCGGATGAAACGCCTAGAAGCACGTTATGGTAGAGAGCTGCCCGGACTGGTCTTTACGGATGCGCGTGTGGTGGACGGGAGCGGGAAGGTGCTTGCCCCTTCCTTTTTTGCCCTTCAGCGTTTTAATATGAAGAAGCGTGTATTTCCGCATCTCTTAATGGAAAATATGGTGATTGGCTGTACTTCCATGCTCAATATGCCGCTGGCAGAGATGTTAACAAAAGTGCCGAGACAGGCGCGCTACCATGATTGGTGGATGGCACTTTTGGCAGCATCTGCAGGGCATACCAGCTATTTGCCGGAGCCTATGATGGATTATCGGCAGCATACGGATAATGTGGTTGGCGCGCAGAATTTTGGAACCTATGTAAAAAAGCGGGCAAAGGAAATTAAAAAACAAAAATATACTCTATTAAGGAATTTTGAACAGGCGATGGAATTTTATCAATTCTATAATATGGAAATCCCTGATCGCGCGGTGGAGCAGATAGAGGGATTTTTGATGCTGCAGGAACAGAATTTCCTCTTGCGCCGGATCAACGCAGTGCGGGGCGGGTATTTAAAGAGCGGATTGATACGCAATATCGGTCTTATGCTGATTTTATAAATCAGATAGGGGGACTTCTATCTGTTATGCTTCTGGTATTCTTAAATTTTTTTGCCCGGGAACTTTTTTTTGCATTCTCTCGTCTAATAGGAAGGGAGATGCTTGGGAGAGTCGGGAGAAGGGGGACCTTTACCTGTGAGAAAGAAATCGGCATATACACTGGAAGGACTGATGAGAGAATACGGAAATGATGTATTGCGAATGGCGTATTTGTATGTGAAGGATATGCATACTGCGGAGGATATGTTTCAGGAAGTATTTTTAAAGGCAAATGAAAAACTGGATACCTACGAAGAGAGAGCATCAATTAAGACCTGGCTGCTTCGGATTACCATGAATACCTGCAAGGATTATTTAAAGAGTGCATATCACAGCAGGGTTGTACCGATGTTTGATTTTGGAGAAGAGAGGCTTTTGGCACAGGATTCCTTTGGGGAAGTGGAGCAAAAGGAGGAGGCGCGGACAGTGCGGGAAATGGTACAAGAACTGCCAGAACCTTACCGCGATGTGGTGATCTGTGTATATTTCAGAGAAATGGGAATTAAGGAGACCGCAGAGGAATTAAAAATCAGCGAGGGTACCGTAAAAAGCAGGTTGTTCCGTGCAAAGGAGAAATTAAAAAAAGGGCTTAAAGGGAGGCTGACAGATGAATAAAAAAGTAAAAAATTCCCATAATATGGAGTTTGATACCACCGATCGCAAGATCATGCAGGCACTGTCAGACGAACTTTCGGAGATTGAAGTTTCGAAAGAATTGATTGCAAAGACTTTACTTTCGGCGGGGGAAGATGCGGAAAGTAAAATTATGCTGCCGCATCAAAATACGCGCAAAAAAGGAAAGAGTCCTTATTCTTTCTGGGGGGGAACGATCGCCGCTGCCATTTTGCTTTTTGTAATCCTAGGGATTTTTGTGAGGCAGGGGGGACAAAAAGATGAAGCGGAAGATTTTTTTGATACTATGTTTGAGCCAAATATGAGTGGTGGGCGGCAGGAAGGCAAAGAGATGTTGGATTGGGAGGGGGAAGGAAATCTAGCCGATATGCCAATGGAAGAAGATGCTGGGGAATGGCTGTATCAGGAACTATTGGCGGTATTTAACGGGGAGATTGAGGAATTTCCTTCGAATGCAGTAATAAATGAAGCGGAGGAAGGTGATGGCGGCTCCATTTCACAGGAGAAGTTAGAGGGGCAGGAATCGCGAAAGATGGTATGGCAGAGGGAAGATAAAATACTTACCTGTGTGATCTATCTGCCAGATTACCAGATAGAAGCGGTATTGCAAGAGGGAGAGAAGACACGACAGATTTTGATTAAAAATTTTGTATATGCAAAGGAACTCTGGGAGTTCGCTGTGGATTAGTAAGCCGCCATTGCATCCGCCTGGAAGAATGAGGATGAACCCCCATACGGGTTCATTCTCATTCTTTTGTATGAAAGGGGTCACTTTCAAAATCCCTTTGTTTTCCTTATGCCCTTTTCACACTTGCGGTCATGCTGCGACCGCTTTTCGGGAGCAGCTAATCCGCCCTCGTTTGCGCCCGCAGCGCAAACAGGTCGTGTGAACGAACTTATAATCTTAAAATTGCCGCAATTTTTCGGTTCGTTCACACTTTATGCTTCAGTTGAAGGAGTTTTGGTGTCTGCGTAGGCAGTGGTGCTTTCGGCTGCCGCCTCTTCTTCATCTGCGGTTTCTGGCTCGTCAGTCTGCACATCGGAGGCATCGGTCTCTTTTTCTGTATCCGGCTCGTCCCCGTTGGAATCGTCGAGTTCTTCTTTGTCGGAAGACTCTTCCTTGTCAGAGGTTTCCTGCTCGGCATCGTCCGATGTGATGGTGATGGATACATACTCGCGGTCTTCCGGCTCGGCGGATACATCGAAATCTTCCTCTTCGTCCTCGTCAAAATCGTCGAAATCTTCATCCGTATCTTTGTTGATCCGGTTCTTGTAGAGACAGTAGATGCCACCTACTGCAGCGGCAAGCGATACTGTTCCAAATAAAAATTTTCCAAACTTCTTCATGGTCTTGACCTCCTTTTTCGATCAATATAGAACTGTCGAGCATATACTATATTGTTACAATTCATTATAAAGCCTATTCGGAAAAAAAGAAAGTAAAATTTTAAAAAATGCATAGTAATTGTAAAATTTTTCGTGTATAATAGAGCGGATAGAGCAAAACAGGTGTTAAATTTATCGAGGAAAGGATATTTTTGCTCTGCGGAATGAGGAAATGGGTATGACAGATTTTTTAGTTCGAATTTTTATAAAGGATCGGGAGAGGGTGCAGGATGAGAAAGTACGTATGGCTTACGGAGTGCTTGCAAGTATTGTGGGGATTTGCTGCAATCTCTTGCTTTTTACGGTAAAGCTTACAGGGGGACTGCTGATGGGAAGCATTTCCGTGATGGCGGATGCGTTTAACAATCTCTCCGATGCGGCTTCCTCGATTATTAGTTTTGTCGGAGTGAAATTGGCCGGGCGGCCGGCGGACGCGGCACATCCGTTTGGACATGGACGATACGAGTATATTGCGGCGTTGATTGTGGCATTTTTGGTGTTGGAAGTAGGATTTTCCTGTCTGAAAAGTTCAGTGGAAAAAGTATTGCACCCGGAGAGGATTCATTTTGACTGGGTGATCGTGGTTCTGCTTGCCTTTTCTATTTTTGTAAAAGTTTGGATGGCATTTTTTAATCGCAGGCTGGGCAGGAAAATTCATTCGAAAGTGATGGAGGCGACAGCGGCGGATTCTTTTGGAGATGTTATGGTTACATCCGCTACAGTACTCTCGCTTTTGATTGGAAAATGGACGGGATTTTTGGTGGACGGCTATATGGGAGTGATTGTCTCGCTTGTTGTGCTGTTTGCAGGATTTAATATTGCAAAGGATACGTTAGAACCCCTTTTGGGAGAGGCGATTGATCCGGAGGTATATGATAAGATTACCGCAAAGGTGGAAGGGTATGACGGGATTCTTGGCAGCCATGATCTGATTGTCCACAATTACGGACCAACACATTCGATGGCGACAATTCACGCGGAGGTTTCCAATGAGTCCAATATTGAGTCCGCACATGAGCTGATTGATCAGATCGAGCGCGAAGTGCTGCGGGATTTAAATATTTTTCTTGTGATTCATATGGATCCTGTGGAGGTGCGCGATGCTTCTGTGTTAGAGCATAAAAGGATGGTTGCCGAGATCGTAGGGGAGTTGGAGCCGGATGCCTCCATTCATGATTTCCGCGTGATTAATGGAAAGGAGCAGATCAATTTAATTTTTGATCTTGTGGTTCCGTATTCCTATGGGCAGGAGCAGGAGATGTCACTGGTACATCAGATTATGGAGCTTGTCCGGCGGCAGGATGCACGCTGCGAATGTGTAATGCATCTGGAAAATAGCTTTGTCCAGAAAAAATAAAATTTTTTAAAAAAGTGCTTGCATTTTTTCTCCGTCTGTATTATAATAGCATTCGTGGTCAGCAAAGTGACTACAAAGAGCGTAGGGCTATCGCCAAATGGTAAGGCACTGGATTCTGATTCCAGCATTTCAAGGTTCGAATCCTTGTAGCCCTGTAAGATGATCGGAGACATGGAATTGTTTCCGATCTTTTTTTATGCGCATAGATGCGAAGGGGAATGATGTCGGTGCGAAAAAAGGAGGGGTGCGGATGCTTGGGAAGATAAAAAAGATGCTTGATAAAGTGAGATATATTTCACAGACCACATATTATATCAATGCTTTGAAAAAGGAAGCTCTGGAGGAAGATGCTGTTTTTTTGGAGTCTGCGGGCGGAAAAGAATTGACAGAAGATATTTTTTATCTGCTAAAAGGGCTCTGTGCGGAATCCTTTTCGAAATTTACGGTGTATTTGGCAGCGGAGAGTTCTAAGATGGATGTATTTGGGCGGATGCTTGAGCGCGGCGATATCCATAATGTGCATATGGTGAAAACTTCCTCAAAAAAGTACAGAAAATGTCTTGCAGCGGCAAAGTATCTGTTTAATGATGCTGCGCTTCCCTCTTGGTTTATCAAGAGGGATGGACAGGTTTATCTTAATACCTGGAAAATGCCAAAAGAAAAAATGGAACACCTTACATTTAACCGCGCATATATCTTAGGGAATATTCAGCATAATTTGCAGATTGCGGATTATCTTCTCTGTCCGGACAAGGATGGGAAAGAAGAAATTATAACTGCGTATATGCTGCAAAATATCTGGAGGGGAAAAATTCTTTTAGAAGGCAGTTTGCAAAATGGTCTTTCAGATTCTGACTTTTTAGAGGCAGCAGGACGGATTCTCCGCCATGTATTATTGGGGGAGAAATGCTGTGCGGAGGAGGGGGTGGAGCCAAATGGGAACCAAAATATCCTAATCTACTGCTCGGATTTTCGCCCGAATGGGATCACGACTTCCCTACAAAATCTGCTTCGCCTTGTGGATGTGAGGAGGACAAACTACTATTTTGCCTTTCCCAAGGAGCAGTTTGCAGAAAATCCGGAACGTCTAAATAGTATTTCGGATGCGGCTGCCCTAATGCCAATGAGCGGGAATATTACGGAGAAAACCTGGGCGGAAACGCTCGCATTTAAGCTTTATTTTTCGATGAATATTGAGACAAAATGGGTGGAGAAAACACTAAAAGAGTTATTTTGCAGAGAATATCGAAAGCGGTATGGTCTTGTTCCCCTTGATGGAATTGTACATTTTACAGGATACGCGCCATATGGAACAATGTTATTTTTGTACGCGCCGGTAAAAAAAGCTATTTTTGCCCATAATGATATGGATGAAGAAATTAGAGAAAAGGGCAACCAGCATCTGCTCACCCTAAAACACGCCTATCATAAGTATGATAAGGTGGTGGCAATCAGTCCGGCAGTCAAGAACGCACTGCGCAAGATTGAGCCAAACCAGAAAAATGTGGTAATAATAGAAAACCCGCACGATGATTTGAGGGTACGAAAAAAAGCAGAGCAGGAATTGAAACCGGATGCAGAAACCATAATCAGTATTGGCACAGAGCGATTGCAGGAAATTTTGCAGGACAAGAAAAGCAAAAAGTTTATTACTATCGGGCGTTTTTCGCCGGAAAAAGGGCATAAAAAGCTGCTTCGCGCATTTGAACAGTTTGCAGGGCAGTATCCAGAAGTATATTTGATTCTGATTGGAGGGTATGGTGCATTTTATCAGGAAACTGTGCAGTATGCCGCTTCGCTTGCCTGCGCTGCGCGCATTGTGTTTGTGCGCGCGATCGCAAATCCGTTCCCGATCTTAAAAAACTGCGATCTCTTTTTGCTGCCGTCTGACCGCGAGCCATTTGGATTGGTACTTTTGGAGGCAGCGACATTAAAGGTGCCGATTGTAGCGACGGATATTCCCGGTTCGGGTGATTTTATGCGCGATTATCATGGATATCTTGTTGAGAACAGCGAAAAGGGTTTACTCCTTGGGATGGAGGCCTTTATGCGCGGGGAGGTAAAGCCGCTTGAGATTTCATTTGAGGACTATAATCAGACGATTATGGAAAATTTTGGAAATCTTTTTGCAGATTAAATACCTTTTTTATTTCATTGGGGAAGGAGTGGTTAGGGCTTATGAAAATTGGGATTATCACCATCAACTCAGCATATAATTATGGCTGTGTATTGCAGGCATGGTCGCTTCAACGCTATCTGGAAAAAGAGGGGCATCAGGCGTTGATTATCAATTGCCGGTTTCCGGAAATTGATGAGGTATATCGGCTTTTTGTAAAGCGGAAACGCTTTGCAAATTCGGGGCTGAATGTGGTCTACAATGGGCTTCGTCGGGTAAAATTTCATCTGACCGAAAGGGAGCGTATTAAGAAGGCAAAAAAGTTTGAGGATTTTATCCATCGAACAATGCACACGACAAAGCCCTTTACTTCCTATAAGGAATTAGAAGAGCAGAATGCAGGCGCACCGTATGATGTATTGATTACGGGGAGTGATCAAGTCTGGAATTCCTCGATCACAAAGGGATTGAATCCCGCGTATTTTCTTGAGTTTGACCATACAGGAAAAAAGAGGATTTCCTACGCTTCAAGTATTGGTAAGACAGAACTAACTTCTGAGGAACAAGAGTTTTTTGCGAAAAGTTTGCAAAGATATAGTGCAATTTCTGTGCGTGAACAGTCGGCGAAAGAGCTTTTAACTCCGCTAGTAAACAAGGAGATCTCGGTGGTGGCAGACCCGACGCTCCTGTTAGAAAAATCCGATTTTGATGCACTAAAGCAGCCCTCACGTTTTCATAAAGAATATCTTTTAGTGCATATTATTGGTGAAGATGAAAATGTAAAAAAGATTGCGGCGGCAATGTCAAGAGCATTAAATCTTCCAATTGTGCAGAATCGGGGGAAGAGGCAATATGATGGAGAACTTGGAAGGTTTGCGGATGCGGGTCCAAAGGAGTTTATCGGCTTGGTTGAAGGTGCATCGTTTGTGGTGACAAATTCTTTTCATGCAACTTTGTTTGCTATTCTCTATGAGCGCGATTTTATTACTGTCCCTCACAAATTGTATCCGGAGCGTATGCGCTATCTTTTGGAGCAGATGGAATTAAGTGATCATCTTGTGGAAGGGGAAGAAAAACTGCCGGGAGATGGGAAAATTTTAATGCCGGATTACGAGAAAGTAAAGCTGCGGCTAAAAACACTTCAAGAAAACTCCAGAGAGTTTTTAAAAAATAGTCTTTTATAGGGGATGTCGCATAAAGAAGAAATAATACAATATATAGTGAATTAAATTTTTTCTTTGTGCGACATCCCTAAAAAGTGCAAATGCGTGTAAACACAGATAAAAATTACTCGATTTCTTTTGCTTCGCCCGGCAATTCATTGCCGATTTCTGTAAGTTCTTCGGTTAAGGAGGAAGCAGCGGACTCTTCCTGTACAATCACATTGACAATACGGCTCGCGTTGCCATTGCGATCGGTGGCATAGAGAATCCAGTTTTCTCCAAGCTGAACTTCCCGCGGAAGAGAGATGGTAAAGTTTCCCTTTCGGTCGATGGAGACATCCGTTTCCACTATCTTGTGCCAGGATTGGTAAATACTGGATCCTCTGTAGGCTTCCTTCTCACCGTACCCCACATATACTGTGGAGCCAAGGCGCGCAGAGAGTGTTGTATACTGATCCGTCTTTCCTGTAATCTCGGTTTCAAGCGGATAGAGCGGGTTTGCACTCGGACGGTTCGCGCCCGTTTTTCGTATGGTAGTCTCAATCGGAAGACTGCTTACTCCGTTCTTCGTCGCCCAGATCGTGTAGAGATCGTTTGTGCGCGGCATTGGGATCAGAATGGAAAAATTTCCATCATCCGCAGTTTTTTCTGATATGATTGTGCCATCCGGGAGAGCGATGTGAATGGTGGAGCCGGCAATCGCCCTGCCATTTACATATTCATTGCGGTTGGTCATTGTATTGACCTTTGGCATTTCCAGTATTGAAGAATCAAAGTTATCAATAACAATATGCGTAATCCGCATACGCCCAAGTGAATCCGTTACCCGTATACTGTACTTCCCATTTTTTCTAATGGTAAATACTCCGTCGGATGCGTCCTTTCCTGAAAGTTCCCACCGGTCATTTGTAACGGAGCGCGCAGTGCCCGTAAGATATAGGATCTCCGTGATTTTTTCTCCCGGTGCGGTCGAGGCGTAGACCTTTACTGGAATTTTGCGGTTGGTTGCCTCCGTGATATCCGGGGAGGCTACTGCATGAATATCCTGAATGGCAGGTTTTATGGAGCCAAGATAATAATAATATTCCGATCCACTTTTCACCCGCTTTTCGTACCATTCCTGTTTTTTAATATATTTGTCATATTCCCTTGGGACGGCGGCGATAAACTGATAGTTCTCCGGTACAGAGAAATGCCAGTTATTGTCCGCCTTCACGCGCAGCGGTCCAAAGGTGGAAAGCTCTTTAATATAATCCATCAGTACATCATGGCTGTTTGCAAACGGGTGTTTTGCCGAGGCAAAAATAGAATTGTCATCCGTCGGCATAAATTTGTAGCGTTTGTTTACTGAATCCATGGTGACGAGAAAGGTCATATCCGGAGTTACCGTTTTTCCCTGATAAGTTAAATTTTTAATGCGGTGCGTGTAGCGCAGCAGCTTGGCAGAAGCATCATAGCGCGGCTCCACCGTGAGATCGATCTCGTAGGAAATGCCGTCAAATGTAAAGAAACTCTGCCAATTCTTTAAGTTTTCTTCGCGCAGCAGACTGGAAACCTCCGGATTTTTTTCAGCGTAGGAGGACAAAAATTCTGGCAATGCTGTTCCCACCGTGCCATAGATGCTGGCATTGTATTCCAGCCACTCAATTAAATTCGTGCCGGAAAGCTTGTAGATATGGATATATCCGCTGGAACGCTCACTGCTGGAGAGCGCGAGTAATGAGGAGATATCGCTTTCTTTTAAGCTGCCGTTTAAATAAATGGACTTTGAGCGGTCATCCAAATGGTTGATGGTAGCGGCGATAATGGGATAATCACTGTATTCCGGCGTATTGTCCGCAATGTAAGACGAAGCAAAATGCAGTTTGGCATCATTCATTAACTGGTAGAGGTCGGAATCCTGCACCACACAGTCCACATTGGTATAGACAAGCCCATCCGCAATCTCATATTTGGTTTTATCTGCTTTTTTAAGAATTTCTTGTTTGTAGGGTTCAGCGTAATCCACGATCGCCTGGCGTTCCTTTGTGGAAGCTTTGACCGGGCGAACCGAAGAAATAGCATTATAGATGGAAATTTTGTCATTCTCATCCACGGCGAGCGTAAATTCAATTACGCCAAGTCCCTGTGCATAGCTGCCCGTTTCAATTATTGGCGTGCCGTAATAGGTGCCCGTGGTTTCATCCACGCCGTTGATATCTTTAAAGGTTTCGTCGGTGCTGGGAAAGGTTTCGTGTGAGTGGGAGCAGATCACAGCATCCACATTGGCAAGCTTTGCAAGCCTTGCACCCGCCTGTGTATCCGTGTTTGATCCGCTTAAAAGTCCCACGCCGCCATGGATAACAGCAACAACGATATCCGCACCCCGCGCCTTTAGATCGGCGGCTTCCGCCTTGATGCTCGAATAGATATCTAAGCCGTCAAGAAAGCCGCCATAGCGGTAGCGTCTGCCGGAAAAACCCTTGTAGGTCGCACCTGCGACTCCGATTTTTACACTGATTGTACGCCCGCTTGAAGTGATCATATTTTTGGTGAAAATGGCGGATTGTTTAAATGGATACTCGCCGGTTTCCGTATAAACTGCATTGCAGACCAGTGTTTTCTTTAAAAGTCCGGACTTTTCTAGCTGCCCATAAAGATAGTCCCACGAGTAATCGAAATCATGATTTCCAAGGGTGATGCAGTCATACTTCATATAGGACATTGCCTGATAGATCGGCTGAACCTCATCCGGATAGTTCTCATAGAGGTAGTTGGCATAGTAATTGTAGAGGACATCGCCAGCGTCCACTAAAATGGTATTTGCCTTTCCGCCTGCCTCAGTGCGCTCACGGCTGACTAAGGTGGAAATTTTTGAGAGTCCCGAAGTCGGATCTTCTTTTCCGGTTTCATAGTTAAATGCAGTTAATTGTCCGTGGAGATCTCCCGTTGCAAGAACGCGGAAATCAATGGTTTCGTCAGGTACTGGTATCTCTTCTTCCTCTTTTACCTTCTCGGCAGCCAACATA
>CAJUCG010000037.1 GCA_910585065.1 uncultured Lachnospiraceae bacterium | reverse complement strand
AAAAAAGCAGTCCCAGATTCCAAAATATCTCATACAGAAAAGTTGGATGCACCTGAATATACTCCGCACCCTCCGCGTAGACGATATTATTGCGAATCTCCACAATGCGGTTTAATGCCCTAGTGTGCCCCACATAGCGCTTTTCCAACACCGCCATCGAACAATTATAATCATTTGTGACCGCCCTCCGGTCAAGCTGCATTGCAAAAAGCCCCTCCGTATATGTGCCGAATGCCTCCCTGTTAAAAAAATTTCCGAAGCGTCCGATCGCTTGTCCAAGCAAAAGGGAAGGAACGCAGAGATCCGCGAGCTTATAAAAATTTACCTTTTTTATTTTCGCGTACACCGCCGCCGTAAGCATTCCAGCAAGAATCCCGCCGTAGATTGCCATGCCCCCCGTGCGCAAATTAAAGATGGAGAGCGGATTATCCTTAAAGGAATCCCAAGCAAACATGACATAGTAGACTCTTGCGCCAACAACAGAAAACAAGAGTGCATACAGCGCGAAGTCGATAATCATATCCGGGGAAAGTCCTGCGCGCTTTGCCCTAAAACACGCGAGCAGTACGCCGAGCAGCATCCCAAGGACAATGATCATCCCGTAGTACATAATATCAATTCCAAATAATGTGGTACCACTGCCGATCCCCGAAAATACAACCCCAAGATTTGGAAAACGGATATCCGTCTGTCCCCCCTGTACCATAAAACCTCCGTTTTACTTGCCGCAATTATACATTAAAGCGGAACAAAACCACATCCCCGTCCTGCATAATATATTCCTTGCCCTCCGAGCGCACCAGTCCCTTCTCCTTCGCGGCGTTAAAACTGCCGCAGGCAACCAGATTATCATAGTTTACAATCTCCGCGCGGATAAAACCTCGCTCGAAATCCGAGTGAATTTTGCCCGCAGCGGCAGGAGCCTTCGTCCCCTCCTCAATTGTCCACGCTTTTGTTTCCTTAGGTCCTGCCGTCAGATAACTAATCAGCCCCAAAAGCTGATAGCTTGCCTTGATCAGCTTTTCCAACCCGGATTGTGTAATTCCAAGATCTTCCAGAAACATTTTCTTTTCATCCTCGTCAAGCTCCGCAATCTCCTGTTCAATCTGCGCGCAGATCACAAAAACTTCGGCGATATGGGACTGTTCGCTCTCGCATTCCGCCTGTGCATACTCGCGCACCTTCTGCACATAAGCATTGCCCGCGCCCTCATCTGCGAGATCCTCCTCCTTTACATTTGCCGCGTAGATCACTGGCTTGTAGGTAAGAAGGTTAAACGAGGAAAGCAAATCTGCCTCATCTTCATCTAAGCAGGCAAAGGAACGCGCCAGCCCCCCGCCCTCCATATGTTTGATCAGCCGCTCGGCAAGTGCTGCCTCCCTCGCAGCATTCTTATCGCCCATCGCGGTCTTTTTCACCTTGGAAAACCGTCGTTCAAGCACCTCCAAATCCGAAAAAATCAGTTCTAAATTGATGGTTTCGATATCGCGCACCGGATCGATACTGCCCTCGACATGGATGATATTGGAATCCTCAAAACAGCGCACAACATGGATGATCGCATCCACCTCCCGGATATTTGCAAGGAATTGATTTCCAAGTCCCTCGCCCTTAGAAGCTCCCTTTACCAGTCCCGCAATATCTACAAACTCAATGGTCGCTGGGATAACCCGCTCGGAGGCATAGAGTCTGCCAAGCACTTCTAAACGCTCGTCCGGCACCGCTACAATTCCAATATTTGGATCAATGGTACAAAATGGATAGTTCGCCGATTCTGCCCCCGCTTTTGTCAGAGAATTAAACAGCGTACTCTTTCCGACATTCGGCAATCCTACGATACCTAGTTTCATTTTTCTCTTTACCCATTCAAAAATCCTTTTTTCAGGGATCTTCGCCTTTCACTATATTTTTACAGACTAATTTTAATTTATTTTCCTCTCTTTGTATAAGTCAGGATCGGACAACCCCTCTCTTTGTGTATCCGCCGATTCCACCATAAGCAGTTTTCCGCCGGTAAACTCAACAAAAAGTTTCTCTTCTGCTGCCTCGTTGCTAATACAACGGCTGCTGTTCTGGAAGAGAGTATACTGATCAAGCGGATAGTAAAATCCCTTTAATGTCAGTCCTGTAACCTTAGAAGTCAGTGCCGCAAAGGAAAGATATTTTCCATACTGATCCTGCCGCCAAAAAGAAAACCCGGTATAATGGACGGAAATACGATTATGTGCGTCCATTATACAGGCGGAGATCCCCGCCTCCTCAAACTGCTCCAGCAAAAAAATATTGGCGATCGTATGGTCAAGCCTTGTTCCGGTCGCGCCAACCAATAATACCTGCTCCGGAAAAAAAGAGTGCGCGCCCTCCTGCTTCCCTTTTTTTCCCTCCAGTTCTATCGCAAGCTTTACCGCGATCTCCATATCCGTATCGTCCTTTTCAGGGGCATATTTCCTTATTGTAATACCTTCCATATCTTCCCATTTCCGAAGATTTTCCTCTCCCAAGGTATCAAAATCCCCGACAAGATAATCTACAGAAAGCCCCATTTTCTCCGCTGCCAGCACACCCGCGTCCACCGCAATAACATACTGAAACTGACGTGTGCAAAGGAATGCCGCCGAAAAGAAAACCTCCCCGCCCCCCACAATCAACGTTGCCATAATTTTAATTTCCTCAATTTTTATTATCCCGCCTGACCAAAAACTAAACAGCCTAAGAGCAAACTAAGCCAGGGAAGCCAGGGAAAAAGCCTCCCGAAAGCCTGCAATATTCGCCTCGATATCCCCCGAAAAAACGGATGTTCCAGCAACAATATTATTCGCGCCCGCCGCCAAAACCTCCTTGATATTAAGAAGTGTTATGCCGCCATCCACCTGGATCTCCGGGCAGGGATATCCCTCCTGCTTTGCAAGCTCCATAACACGCTTTGGTTTCTTTAACATTTCTTTAATAAATTTTTGTCCTCCAAAACCTGGATTCACGGTCATAATTAAGACCATATCCACCTCGCCTATCACATGGCGCAAAAACTCCACCGGCGTAGCCGGGTTTAATGCAACCCCTGCCCTCATTCCCAGCCTTCGGATCTTTGTGATGGCGGAGTGCAGATGCGTGCAGGCCTCGGCGTGTACCGTCAGCATATCCGCGCCGCACTCCTTAAAATCTTCAATAAAGCGAAATGGCTCCGCAACCATTAAATGAACATCAAAGGGCAGGGCAGTCACTTTTCGGATCGACTCGATCACCGGCATACCATACGAGATGCGCGGAACAAACTGCCCGTCCATCACATCGATATGTATCATGTCGGCTCCCGCTTCCTCCACCTTTTTTAACTGCTCCCCAAGAATTGCAAAATCTGCGGAAAGTATGGATGGTGATAACTGATACATTAAAATTCTCCCTTTCAATATTTTTTTCTGCTTCTTATCTCGTCGAGCAAAAGAAGATAATTTTCATAGCGTTCCTTTGCAATCCTGCCGTGAGAGAGTGCCTCCTTTATGGCGCACCCCGGCTCCCTATCATGCAGACAGCTTAAATATTTACATTCCTTTGTGTAGGGAAAAAACTCCGGATAATATTTTCTTAGTTCTTCCTTTTCCATCTCGCCAAGAGAGAGCGAACTAAAACCCGGAGTGTCAAACAGATAAGTTCCCCCGCCCATATAAAAAAGCTCAGAATGTCTGGTCGTGTGTCTTCCGCGCCCAATCTTTCTGCTGATGTCACCCGTCAGCATATTGGCCTGCGGGTAGAGAAGATTTAAAATCGTAGATTTGCCCACGCCGGAAGGTCCTGCAAGCACTGTGGTCTTTCCCCTTAACAAAACCTCTAATTCAGAAATCCCATCCGCCTGCTTTGCGGAGATCAAAAGCACCTTGCAGCCGCTGCCTTGATAAATCTGTGCAAGTGACTGTCTCGCTTCCTCATCAATCTGATCTTTTTTGTTAAAGCAGACAATGGTTTCCATTCCCTGTTGTTCCATCAGCACTAAAAAACGGTCGAGAAGATTTAAATTTGGCGCGGGCCAGGCTGCTGCAAAAACAATAACAGCCTGATCCGCATTGGCGATTGCGGGGCGGACAAGTTCACTTTTCCGCTCGATAATCTCATCGATATTTCCCGTCATCGCCACATCGTCAAGTACTGTAAGCTCCACATTATCGCCCGGCAAAGGTTTTATTTTTCGGTTGCGGAAAATCCCCTTCGCCCTGCATTCGTATATTCCAGCTCCCTCCACATTTACATAGTAAAATCCCGCAACGCCCCTGATAATTTTTCCCTGCATACGCGCCTCTAATTGATCCGGACAGCCTTTAATTCCACTGAATAACTGCCCGCATACGGCTCGCCGTTAAACCATACATTGACGGTTGCCATCCCCTCGGTAAAGCCATCGCTCTCATCAAGCGCGATATCTAGGTAATATGGGAAATCGGTCGCACTAAAGAGTCTTGACTCCTCCTTTGTAATATCCACTTCGTTTCCGTCCTGTGAGATCGTGATGTAGAGCATCGCTGTATCCGTTTCTCCAAGCGGCCAGTCGCTGATCACCGTGGTCGCCTGGTAGCTGTAGAGCGGTTCAGGCTCCGTGGTCGGCGTTGGCTCCGGATCGTGATTATCGTCTGGCTCTTCCTCTTCCCCCGTATCTGGATCTGGGGTTGGTTCCGGCTCATCATCCGGATCGTTGGTCGGCTCATCCGGTTCATCCGGTTCATCAGTTGGCTGCGGAGTTGGGGTTGGACTTGGCGTGATCTCAGGTCCCGTGCTAAGCGCGATATCTACCTTAGTGCCGACAGCCACCCGCTCGCCCTCGCTAAAGCTCTGGAAACATACCTGCCCTTCCGCATAGCGGTTGCTGCTTGTATAAGTCGTTAAGTTCTTTGAAAGCCCTGCCTTTGCCAGCGCAGCAACCGCCTCCTCCTCGGTAAGCCCTAAAAGCTTTGGCATATCCGTCAGTGTGATATCCGGTCCGGTACTGACAAAGACCGTCACCGTCCCGCCCTCCTCAAGATATTCGTCCGCGGAAGGTTCCGTGCGGATCACCATCCCATTCTCGTACTCATTGCTTGCCTCGTAGGACGGCTTTGTCAAAAAGCCGGCTCCCTCAAGTTCTGTTTTTGCTTTATCAAGTGTGTAATATGCAACATTTGGAACCGGCTTCGATTCCGGTCCCGCGCTGATCGTCAATTCAATTGTGCCATCCGCTGCGATCGCCACATCTTCCGGCGGATACTGATCAAGCACATAGCCCTTTGGCACCTCTTTTGAATACTCTTCCTTGTCGCTGATAATACTAAACGAAGGGGAGATCATCTGCAGCGTCTGAATCGCATCGTCAAGCTTATACCCTATAACATTGACCAGATTTTTCATGCCTACTTCCGCCTGCGCCGGGGTCGGACTTGGCTCCATCGTTGGGGTCGGACTTCCCTGCGGGGTTGGTGTTACTTCATTTTCTTTCCCCTTGAAAATATCGAGAACACCGGAGAGATTGATCACGAGATAAATCAGTGCCAATCCCAGAGCAACTGCTGTGACAATTGTTCCGATAATAATAAATTTCTCGAATTTCGGATCAACTCCATCTAATTCTTCCTCCTCCTCCTTTGCCACCCGCTTTACTGTCGATGCGGTTTCCGGATGGGAGTCATAGTATACTGCTGGGGATTTTGCCGCACTTTTAATCGATTCCATCTGCTCATCTGTCATATTGATGGTCGGAGAATCCGACACCGTCGCCGATGCCAATTTCACAAAATCCCCATCCGGATTTGTGATGGAACAGCGCAGATCGGAAATCAGTTCCGATGCGGACAAATATCTTCGCTCAGGCTTTTTTTGCATACATTTCTGAACTATTCTTTCAATGCTAAGGGGCACATCCGGACGCAGTTCGCGAATAGGTCTCGCTTCATTATTAATATGGGAGAGCGCGACAGAAACAGAATTGTCCCCCGCAAACGGCACCGTACCGCACAACATCTCATAGAGCGTGACACCCAAAGAATAGATATCACTTTTCTCGTCCGAATATCCTCCCCTTGCCTGCTCCGGCGAGAGATAATGTACTGAGCCAACTGCATTCTGCGAAACCGTATTAGAAGTCGCCGCCTTCGCGATCCCGAAATCCGTCACCTTTACTTTGCCATCGCGCGAGATAATAATATTCTGCGGCTTTATATCGCGGTGAATAATATGATTGGCGTGCGCCGCCTCCATCCCCTGTGCGATCTGGATCGCAATCCCGATTGCCTCCTTGATTTCAAGTCTGCCCTTCCGCTCAATAAATTTCTTTAACGTGATACCCTCGACCAATTCCATCACAATATAGTACAGTCCTTCATCGTCCCCGACATCGTAGACATTGACGATATTCGGATGGGATAATCCCGCTGCCGACTGCGCTTCCGCGCGAAACTTTGCCACAAAATTCTTGTCGCTGGAATACTCGTTCTTCAGTATCTTGATCGCTACATACCGGTTCAATCTGTGACATTTTGCCTTGTAGACATCCGCCATGCCTCCGGAACCGACCTTGTCAATAATTTCGTAGCGCTCACTGATGTACATACCTGGTTTAATCATAAATCTACCTCATTTCTCGATAATCCCTGCCGTCTCCGGCTTATGCCGCAACAAGTACAATGGAAATATTATCCCTGCCGCCGTATTCGTTGGCTAAGCGCAAAAGTTCCTCCCCCGCCTTTGCCACATCCTCCCGGTGCATCTTAACCACCGAGAAAATTTCCGTATCGTCCATCATATTAGAAAGTCCATCCGAGCAGAGCAAAATAATATCGCCCTCCTTAAGATACACCTCAAAAAAATCCGGAACCACGCCAACATTCGCGCCCATCGCTCTTGTAATGACATTTTTATTTGGGTGAAACCTCCCGTCCTCCCTTCTTAGTTCCCCCCGTCTTATCATTTCCTCCACAAGCGAATGATCCTGTGTAACCTGTGAAATTTCCTCCCCGCTAATCAGATAAAGTCTGCTGTCGCCGATATTGGCAACATACATTGTCTCCCCGCAGATTGTCGCCGCGACAAATGTTGTCCCCATCCCTTTTAACTCCGGTCTCCCCGCTGCCTGTTCAAGCAGCAAGCGGTTTGCATTCTGCACGGACTCCTCCATTGTCTGGATCAACGTTTTTCCTTTGCCCTGCCTTATCTGGCGCACAAATTCCTCCACGGCAAACCGGGAGGCAAAATCTCCGGCATTATGCCCGCCCATTCCATCCGCCACAATAAAGAGATTTGGCAGCATTCCGACGGTCTGCGTACAGCAATAGACATAATCCTGATTCATCTTTCTCTTCCGCCCAATATCGGTAACCGAATATGTTTTCATTCCCGGTTCACCCCCTTATCCATATAGCTTTTGCGAAGCTGCCCACACGCAGCATCAATGTCGGAACCCATTTCCCTTCTTATCGTAACATTTATTCTATTTTTTTCAAGTATGTTTTTGAAATTTTCTATATTTTTGGCGTGGGAACGCTTAAATTCCCGCTCCCTTACCTCATTGACTGGAATTAAATTAACCAGACAATTCCTTCCCTTTATCAGGGCAGAAAGCTCTCTTGCCTGCGCCACAGAATCATTTACGCCGTTTATCAGACTGTACTCAAAAGTTAGCCTTCGCCCGGTCTTACGATAATACTCATCCATCGCTGAAAGGATCTCTGCTAGAGGATAAGCCTTTGCAATCGGCATAAGTTTCTGCCGGAGGGCATCATTTGGCGCGTGCAGCGAGAGTGCGAGATTTGCAGTAAATCCCCCATCTGCAAACTCTTTTATGCGCGGGACAATCCCGCAGGTCGAGATCGTTAAATTGCGCCCGCTAATATTTAACCCTCTTATATCGCTTATCATTTCCAAAAAGCGGATCAAATTGTCATAGTTGTCAAATGGCTCGCCCGTCCCCATTATAACAATATTGCTGACGCGCTCTCCCGAAATCTTGGTGATCTCATAGATCTGTTCTAACATCTCGGAGGGCGCGAGATTTCTTGTCAGTCCGCCTATTGTCGAGGCACAGAACGCGCAGCCCATCCTGCAGCCGACTTGGGAGGAGATACAGACAGAATTTCCATGGTGGTATTTCATCAGCACACTTTCAATTACATTTTTATCCGGAAGCTCAAACAAAAATTTACAGGTGCCATCTACTGACTCCCTGCGATCCACTGCGCGAAGCGTGCAAAAGGAAAAACTTTCCTTACATTTTTCCCTGAGCGATATGGAAATATTCGTCATCTCATCAAAACCGCCGCAAAGTTTCTTGTGCATCCACTCATAGATCTGTGCAGCACGAAACTCCTTTTCACCCATGGCAATAAGCTTTTCTTTTAGTTCCTCAAAATTCATCGACTTAATATCCGTCATCTAGTGCTTTCCACCTTTCTTGCGAAACCGGGAAACAAAGAAACCATCCCATTTTCCCGCTTCCGGCAAAAGCTGCAAATACCCTTTTTTTGTCGTATCACGGCACAGAGATTTTGGAAGATACGGATCAAGACTTTCCGGTTCCAGATCGGAAACACCGCAGAGAAATTGGAAATTATTTACATTTTCTCCGGGATTTAGCGTGCAGGTCGAATAGATCAAAACACCGCCCGGCTTTAGATACTGTATGACAACCTCAAGGATTCTTCGTTGAAGCAGGCTTAATTCTTCCAAATCTTTCGGTGTTATATTATATTTTATATCGGGTTTTCTCCCAATAATTCCAAGCCCCGAACAGGGCAGATCGGCAATCACCACATCCGCCGCCGCAATATCCTCCCCGCGAAGCACTGCCGCATCAAAGAGCAGCAGCCCGATATTTTTAAATCCGCAGCGCGCGATATTCTCGCGGATCTTTGCGATCTTATAGTCGGAAATATCGCGGGCACTGACCATCCCGCATTCTGACATCTTGCTACTTTCTGCTGCAAGCAGTGCGTCCGCCGCCTGTATGGTCTTTCCCCCCGGAGCTGCACAACAGTCAATCACATAGTCCCCCGCTTCTATCCCGGCGCATAGCACCGGAAGCATCGAACTTTCATCCTGCACCTGAAACCATCCTAAATCAAATCCCGGCAGCTGCATTACCGTCTCCACCCCCGATAAATGCAACGCGCCAAAAACTTCCCCCTCCTTTGCCAAAATACCCGCCTGTACCAAGTGTTTCCTACAGGAAGAAACTTCCCCCTTTGAGGCATTTACGCGCACCGTAAGAGTGGGCGGGGCAAAGAATGCCGAAAAAATTCGCTCGCTCTCTTCCCTTCCATACCAGGAAAGAAATTTTTCTACCAGCCATCTTGGAACGGAGTATTGAAGAGAGAGCATCTCCTCCTCCCCGCAGGAAGAAAGCTCCCTTTCCAGGCAAAACCCATCCCTTGCCGCCGCGCGCAGCACGCCATTTACATAGCCGGACAACCCTGAAAAACCCCGCTTTTTTGTCAGTTTCACCGCCTCGTTACAGGCAGCGGAAGGCGGCACTTCCATATAGTAAAGCTGATAGAGTCCCATCCGCAGAATTTCT
Organism: uncultured Lachnospiraceae bacterium; assembly: GCA_910585065.1. Lineage (GTDB taxonomy): Bacteria > Bacillota > Clostridia > Lachnospirales > Lachnospiraceae > RGIG4057. The sequence goes on along the minus strand of CAJUCG010000037.1, from coordinate 9,015 downwards.
CTGATAATAGGTTTTAATTTCTCCACCTTGGTCTTTGAGTAATGTCCGATCAGAAAATCTAAGGTAATCTGCCGCTCTATTACACCCGCCGCAAGCCGCCTTGCAAATGCCCGCTCCTTTTTCTCCATTTTGGGATACCTAGACAATTCCCTTGCAAAGACTATATGTGATGGCTTTTTTTCTTCCAATATCAATAGGAGCATATCGAGTGCTACGGCCCTCGCCTGCATTAGTCATTTCTCCTTCCGATCATAATCAAACGCACAAGCTGCAAAATAGAGGATGCTGCTGCTGCCACATACGTAAGTGCCGCCGCAAAAAGAACCTTTCTTGTATCCTTCACCTCATCCCCGTAAAGAATTCCCATATCTGAGAGAGCGTGCAGAGCGCGGGAAGAAGCGTTAATCTCCACCGGAAGCGTCACAATCTGAAAAAGCACGGAAAGCGAAAAGAGCAGAATCCCCGCCGTGATAAAAAAGCTTGAACTGCGCATTCCAAGCATCAGACCAATCAGAATTAACGGCCAGGAAATTGCCGCGCCGATATTCGCCGCCGGAACAATCGCCGTGCGGATGGAAAGTGGCGCGTAAGACTTGTTGTGCTGGATCGCGTGTCCGCACTCGTGCGCTGCCACACCGACCGCCGCCACCGAAGAGGAACCGTACACGGAATCTGAAAGGCGAAGTACCTTGTTGCCCGGATCATAATGATCCGTCAAATTCCCGCTGATATGCTCGATCGACACATCATAGATTCCATTCGCATGGAGGATTCGCTCCGCAGTCTGCGCTCCGGTCAGCCCGGACAAACTGCGCACTTTCTCATACTTTGCATAGGTGCTTTTTACTTTTGCCGAGGCGAGCAAACTTAGTCCCATACCGACAAGTACCAAAAGATATGTCCAGTCAAAATACATAAGATCTTTCCTCCTTTTCTTTACAATATAAAGATATTTTACCAGTAAAATGCGTTATTTTCTTAACGTTCTCCTTAAAATTTTCTTAAAACTGCAGACATATTCCCTCTTCCAGCGGATAGCCGCGCAAAAATTCTTCTGTCCGCATCCTTCGCTTTCCTTCCATCTGCAATTCTTTTACCCGAAGTCCGCCCTCCTTTGTTAAAATCGCAAAGGAATCCTTTTCAACGCGCAGGATACTGCCGTACCCCCACGCATTCTCCCTTGCCCTTTGCATCTCCTCCTGTGAGAATAGGATCTCCTCACAACGCCAGAATTTTAACATTTTTCCATTTAGATTTGCATATGTCCCCGGCCAGGGATCAAAAGCCCGCACCCTGCGCTCCAGCTCCTTTGCCGTACAGGAAAAGTCAAGCCGCCCCATCTCCTTTTTTATTGTCCCCACATAGTTTGCCTCCGCCTCATCCTGGGGCGTGCGCGAAGCTTTTCCCAACGCAATCTGGCAAAGTGCGGTATCTAATACCTTTGCCCCCGCCACAGCAAGTTTGTTATACAGACTCCCGCCCGTCTCATCCTCTGCGATCGGCACAATCTCCCTAGTAAGGATATCACCCGTATCAAGTCCCTCCGCCATATATTGAATCGTCACGCCAGTTTCTCTCTCCCCATTTAAAATCGCATACTGGATAGGTGCCGCTCCCCGATATTTCGGCAGCAGGGAGGCGTGTACATTGATGCATCCATATCTTGGAAGATCCAACAGCCGCTTTGGCAAGATCTGTCCAAACGCCGCTACCACAATCAGATCTGGTGCGATCTGCTCCATAAGGACAAGAAACTCCTCCTCTTTCACTTTTGCCGGCTGATAGATAGTAAGCCCGTGAGCGAGTGCTACTTGTTTCACCTTTGAGAAACTCATTTCGTACCCACGTCCCTTTGGCTTGTCCGGCTGTGTCACCACGGCGGCAATCTCCTCCCCCCTGGCAATCAAACTCTCCAAAATCACCGCCGCGATCTCCGGAGTTCCCATATAAACAATCTTCATTCCTTCCTCCTATCCGTGGGTGAATTTCTACGATTCCGACCGATTATCGTGCAGCTCACCCTCCACTTTCTCCACATATAAAATGCCAAAGAGATGATCGATCTCATGGCAGATCGCGCGCGCAAGCAGCTCTGTACCCTCAAGTTCAATTGGCTGCATATTGCGGTCAAGTGCCTGTACCTTCACATAATTCGGGCGCGTTACCTGTCCAGCTTTTCCCGGCACGCTAAGGCAGCCTTCATCCCCGGTCTGCTCCCCCGCCGTCTCCACAATCTTGGGATTGATCAACACAATCGGCTCGTCTGCTTCCATTGATACATCAATCACAACAAGCTGTTTTAAAACGCCCACCTGCGGTGCTGCCAAACCAACGCCGTCCGCATCGTACATTGTCTCAAACATATCATCGATCAATGTCGCAAGACGGGGAGTCATCTCTGTAATCTCCTTGGTCTGCTTCTTTAAAATACTATCCCCGATTTTCCTTATTTTACGAATTGCCATTTTTTTCCTCCCTCAAAAGAATCAGTACCCACTTATTGGGTCAAAATCAAATTGTATGTTCGCATTTTTAAAATGCTCCGAGTATAATATATAACCTTCCAGAAAATTTTTCAAGACTACAAGCAAAGAATAATCGGATTCCTTAAAATAAATCATCCTTCGATACAGATCATTTGCCTTTGATAAGGAGGCAGGTGCCGGACCAATCAGCGCGATCTGCGGCGCAGTCTTTTCGATAAATTCCCTTGCCGCTCCTGCAAGATTATCTGCCGCCCCTAATGCGCACTCTTCCTTTGCCGAGAGGATAAGCACCGCCAAGATATGGGAAGCCGGGGGATATAAGAGTGCTGTACGGTATGCCATCTCCTGCGCAAAAAACCCCTCATAATCCGCCGCTGCTGCCATTTTTACCGCGTAATGCTCTGGCTGATAAGTCTGAACAATCACTTCCCCAGGAAGTTTTCCGCGCCCTGCGCGTCCTGCCGCCTGTGCTAAAAGTTCAAATGTGCGCTCGGATGCCCGGTAATCATTTGAGTTCAGCGAGAGATCTGCCGCCAAAATTCCCACCAGCGTTACATTTGGAAAGTCATGCCCTTTTACAATCATCTGAGTACCGACTAAAATATCCGCCTTTCCCTGCGAAAACGCCGATAAAATTTCTTCGTAGCTTTCCTTTTTGCGCGTTGTATCTGCATCCATACGAAGCACCCGCGCAAAAGGAAACATTTTTTTTACCTCCTGCTCAATCTTTTGTGTGCCAGTGCCAAACCCCGCAATGTACTTTGAGCCGCACACCGGGCAGAGGGCGGGCTTTTTCTGCCGTTCACCGCAGTAGTGACAGACGAGCGTCCCATCATTATGTTCGGTCATTGAGATATCGCAGTGCGGACATTTCATCACATACCCGCAGGCGCGGCAGGAAACAAAACCCGCGTAACCGCGCCGGTTTAAAAAAAGTATCGTCTGCTGTCCATCCTCTAATCTCTTCTCCATCTTTTCTTGAAGTGTTCTGGAAAAAATACTTCGGTTGCCCGCCGATAATTCCTCCCGCAAATCCACAATCGAAACTTGCGGCATCTGCGCGCCATAAACCGCGCGCTCCTTTAAAGTAAACAGCGTGTACTCCCCCGTTTTTGCCCGCTGGTAAGCGGTAAGTGACGGAGTAGCCGAGCCTAAGATCACAAAAGCACCACAGAGTCTTGCGCGCTCAATCGCCACCTCGCGCGCATGATATTTCGGGGGCGTTTCGCTTTTGTAGCTGCTCTCATGCTCCTCGTCAAGAATAATCAGCCCAAGTCTGTCAAACGGGGTAAAAAGCGCGGAGCGCGGTCCGATCATAATATCAATTTCCCCGTTTTTCGCCCGCAGAATCTGGTCGTATCGCTCTCCTGCGGACATACGCGAATTTAAGATGGAAACTCTCTCTTTGAAACGCTTGTAAAAGCGGTTTAGTGTCTGATAGGTCAGCGCGATCTCCGGAATCAGCATAATTACCTGCTGCCCTGCACGCACCACCTCCTCAATCACGGATAAATAAACCTCCGTCTTGCCGCTCCCGGTCACGCCATGTAGCAAATATGTTTTATTTTTTCCCGCTGTCCTGTCCGTTATTATCTGTTCGCAGATACGGTGCTGCATATCATTTAAAGGCGGAAAGGGGGGATTCTCCCCGGCAAATTGCAAAATTCCCGCCAGCGGATCGCGGTAGCTCTCCTGCACCCTCACTGCTATAATTTTCTCTCGAACAAGTGTTTGTACTGTCGCGGCAGAAACCGAAAGTTCTCCTTGTACCCTCTCCCAGGAAAGTTCACCAGAAGATAAGAGTGCGCGCAAAAGCCGCTCTTTTGCCGCGTGTTTTTTGCGCACGGCAAGTGCCAGCGCGTCCCCCGCAACATCCCGCGCACAGACAAGCACCACTGTCCTTTTTTCTACCCGGCGCACTGCCTGCTTTACCGGGATCACCGTGCGCAGCGCGTCATTCATCGTCGCCCCGAAATTCTCCCTGATAAAATAAGCGAGCGCGATCATCTGACTCTCAATCACCTGCCCGCGTTTCTTTACCGCAAGAATTGGCTTGATGCGCTCTATTGCAATCTTTTCCTCCTCCGAAAGCCCAACAATATATCCCTCCCGCTTTCCATGCCCGAAGGGAATCTCAACGGGGGCACCCACCACCGCCTCATCTTTCAGGCATTGCGGAATACTGTACTGATAGGTTTTATCTAACAGCCCGCTTGAAATATCCACGATTACATCCGCGAACATGATACTCCCCCTTTTAATTTTTGCCTTTTTTCTCCAGTACTCCTCTAAGTCCTGCCACAATCTCCTCCATTTTCATTGCGCGCGATCCTTTAAATAAAATGGCATCGCCCTCCCGCACAAAGTCTTTTAAGAAGGCAAGTGCAGACGCGTTATCCGAAAAGAATCTGCCGTCGATGGTTGGCACTGGCTTAGACCATCCCTTCATCATTGATCCCTGAGCCACTGAGCCGTTATCCTTTCGCACCAGCTTTGTCTGCTGACTCTGTGCGCGCAGTGCCCCAGTAACATAGCACTCAGCCTCATTGCCGACTCCCACAATATAATCAATCTCAAATTGGAGCAGATTTTCTCCGATAAATTCATGGCAGCTTCTTGAGATCTCCCCAAGTTCCAGCATATCCCCCAACACGGCAATACGCCGCTTTGCCTTTATCGCCGCCAGGCTAGTTAATGCGGCGTGTACTGAATCAGGGTTTGCATTGTACGTATCATCAATTAAGATCGCGCCCCCCGCCTCAATTTTTCCGCCCCGCATTGCCGGCGGCTGATAATCAAACAATTTCTCTGCCACAGCTTCCGGCGCGATTCCAAAATATGCTGCCACAGCAAGAGCCGCCAGCGCGTTTTCCACATGATGTTTCCCCTCAACAGAGAGCTTTATCACCAATTCCTTTTTGATCTCTTCCCCGCAGAGCGTAAACTGCGTTCCATTTTCGACGGTCTGAATTCTCTTTGCGCGGTAATCGCAGTCCGCCTCCGTTCCAAAAGTAAATATGCGAATCTGAGACAGTTTTTTCTCGGCGGCAGGACTTAACAAGATCTTTTCCCCCTCATCCTCCTTATCCCCCATCCACACTGCCTCTTTCCTCTCCGGCTTTTTTTCTACCTTCTGCCCGGTAAGCGTCCGCCATATCCTTACCAATTTTTTTAGCGTCTTATCGTCCCCGTTGACAAACAGCGCGCCCCCTTCAGGGATCTCGTTGATAATATTTAACTTCTCCTTTAAGATATTTGCCATCGATCCAAGATTCTCAATATGTGCGACACTGATATTTGTAATCACCGCACATTCCGGGCGCGCCACGCGCGTGATCCGCTCCATCTCGCCCGGCATACTCATCCCCATCTCAATCACTGCCATCTGATGTTCCTTTGTAAGCCTTAACATCATGCGCGGCACACCGACCTGACTATTCATATTTCCGTCCGTCTTTAGTGTACAAAACTTCGCTTCAAGCGCGGATGCCACCATCTCCTTCGTCGATGTCTTTCCAACGCTTCCTGTAATGCCGACAACGGGAAGTGAAAATTCCCTGCGCACATATGCTCCAAAACGCTGCAATGCTGTCACATTCGGATTCTTTTCCCCCGGCAAATCTACATATATATATGCCATCTCGGAATTTCCATTATTTTCCTGTTCCAAGATAAGATCTTTTCTGCACGTAAATGTCGCCCGCATCCCATGCGCAAATGCATCCCCAATAAAATTATGTCCATCCACCCGCTCTCCAATCACAGGGACAAACATTGTTGTCGCATCGCCCTCCTTCGAATTTGTCGAAAACTCTGTCACTGTGATCCCGCCATCTTTAGCAATCAGCTCTCCCCCGACAATCTGCGCAATTTCCTTTACGGTATACTCTCTCATCACAAACCCCTTTCTAGAAGCCATAATATTGTAATTATACTACATGACAAAGAAAATGGGAACTGTTTTTTTGCTGTGACATTTCACTGTCAATCTAATCAATAAACCTACTATACTTCGATAATATATCTGAAAATTTATTTTTGTTATCGAACCACATATCCGGTCATATCTAACTTTATCACAACCACCTCACAGGGATTCCCCCACCGCGGAATGGGGGCAGTATTTGAACAGCCCGCGCTCACAATCATCGCCGCACTCTCTTTTTTGTATATCCCTCTTGTATATTTTGGCAGCAGACCTTGACCCGGCGCATAGATTCCCTGCCCTTTAATTCGTATCTGACCGCCATGTGCATGACCGGAAAGAACAAGATTGATACCGGAAAAATTTGGAAATCTCTCCGGATGATGGGAGAGCAAAATCTTATATCCATCCATCTTAGCATACTGTTTCAGCCAATCCCAGTCCGGTGTGGAAGATAATCCTCCAATCCTTATATTCCCTACCCTTGCCGCACTATTGTCAAGAAACACAATCCCTGCTCTCTCCAACACTTCCCGATCTTTCCTTGTCAAATATCGCTCATGATTTCCAGGGCTCATATACACGGGCGCGATCTCCTGCAGTTTTCGCAAAAATCCATAGGTCTGTTCTGTTTGTTGTCTTTCGCTAAGCTTATTTTTTTTAGTAAAAAGACGAAATACATGATCCATCAATGTAAAAAATATATGAATAATCCGATCTATCCTGCCGCAGCTAGTTTCATATTGCAGCTCAGGATGCTTTTTATCTTTATTTTTTTCACTTCTCTCAAAGGTATCCCCGGCAATACAAATAAAATCCGGAGATACCGATCTCACTAATTCAACAATCTCCTCGGTTCCCTGTTCATGAAGATCCGCAAGCAAAGCGAGTGTTAAGGTCTGCTCTGATGAAGTCCTGGATGAAATTTGATATTCTGTCAAAACATAATTATTCATCTGCCTTTCTTTTCCTCCCCTGTGGCCGTTCCAGCACTGCTGCCATTTTCTCCGGCACGCGAATAAGACCAAACCGCCAAAAAATAGGATAGAGATAGGATACCCCGCGAATATCTCCCAGTGCCTTTGGGCGGTCAAGTACATCTTTGCATTTTACCGCATTATTATATGCCAGTATGATACTGCTCCATGTAAGGGATTTTGATATTTTCCGATCAATCCAAAGCTCTTTTGTAAGCTCACCGTTTTTTCCCGTCTTTATCGTATAGCTAAATTGCAGACCGGATACTGTGTGAAACGGATATTTCTGAAATGCTACAAGACAATTCCAGAGGGCTTCGTGACCAGCCTCCGTATTGTGGTTTGGGCTATTATCAACAGGATTATAATTATCACCATGATCACGGCGATTTATTTCCTGCAAGATTTTAACCGCATTTTTCCTCTCCCGATATCTGGCACAGTTCTCCGCATCCAAACTAAGCACCTCCAATTTATATGAATCCGTCTTGTACGGCAGATAAGAATACACGGAGGCACGGCTAAGATGAGTAATTTCCATAATCTCATCGATAGTCTGATCCGAAGAGTACAGCTTATTTACGGTACCCGCCATATGAGAATCATAGGCATTTGCAGTGATCAAAAGCTTTCGCACCTTAACCATGGAAATACCTAACTCGGACTCCACCAAACGAATGGAACCTAATTCCTGATATGCCTCCACAACAGTGGAAAGCAAGTTTTGAAATTGTTTATCTGGAGAAAGCTCCATTTTTTTTGTTCTTGGAATGGGAATCAGCTCCTTTCAATGTCAATCTAATCGAGAAAAACAAAAGAAAAAAAGTTCCATAGCGTATCCGCTATTTGAATTTCTTCATTATCCATGCTACTAAAACAAGTAATTGTACCATCTGGTTTTATGCAGTAAACGCAGTCTGCACCATCGTCTGAAAACACTATGCCCTTTATGTCATAATTCGCGGTATAAAAATCAGTCCATTCCAGTATCATTTCATGGGAGTAAATAATCCAGCCAGTTTCTACTTTTCTGTGCTGGATGAACACATAGTTTCTGATATTCTCACCCTTTTTCCCCTTATAATGAACATGAAGTAGTATCTTTCTACTATACTGATGTGATATTCTGTTTATGTAATCCATCTTCGACTTCATAATATTCGGATTATTGACTTATTGCCCTTTGAATAAACAGTATATCACATTCCCACACAATGATCCACCCCTTTTTTAATCAATTACATCCAATGTCATCGCTGTCACAGGACATCCAAATTGAGAATTATTCCAAGAAGATTTGTGGCTTCCATCAAAGTAACTATCAGCAAAACCGCAAGTTAGCAAGTTAAAGGGCAGGTTTTATAATATGGCTAAGTTGGGGTATATCTATTATGATATCCCACTTTCTAGTTGCTCTCGTACATACTCCGTAGTTAAAATCTTATTTGCAGTACCTTCAACGTCCAACAATGTTGTATTATGACTATTATAGGGTTCATCAGCCTGTGTTACTGCGCCATATGTAGCAAGGAATTTATCGTAGTTCAACCCACGTTCATCAGGTGTCACGCGGAAATAGTTGCCCATATCTTCCGAACGGACACGTTCTTCATTAGTCAGCAGTGTT
>CAJUCG010000036.1 GCA_910585065.1 uncultured Lachnospiraceae bacterium | reverse complement strand
GGTTTTCTAATTCTAGAAATACGGCAGGAAAGATTTCCGGCATAACAAGTCAATATTTCACTATTCCCACTGGTCAAAATATTTATAGCTATAAATTGAAGATTGATGAAATCCCTTACCAAGTTGGTGCCAGAGATTTTTTAGAATATATTGCCCACAAAATAGAAGATAAATATTGGAGTGCTGCCGCTGCACCTGATCTTCCTTATAGAACAGTTGACAGGATATTCGAATACTATGGCTTGGAATGTATCCCCACTGAAGTTCGCATATGCATTGTTGAATACTGTCTTTATAATGACAATCCGGTTCATATGCTAATCTTTATGCTTATGCAGAAAGGTGGTATTAAAAATAATATCAATACCTTCATGGACTTAGGATCTTGTTCAGAATATTTGCTAAATCTTGCCTGGGCATCCAGAGGCGGCTTTTTAGAAAGCATTTTTAGTAAAACAGAAAGAAGACTAAATGACTTAAGCGATAGGTTAAATTCACACTATCAACATCCGCTGTTTGACAGCGTTCAATTGTGGATAAACAATGTTATTAAATATTGCAAAAATAATTTCCGCGGAAAATTTATATTTGCTGAACTATACAATCACACTTCGCAGCCCTTATTTGCCAATTCATTAAATAAAATAATTGATGATATTGGGATTCCTATAATTGAAAATGTAAACCATCGGTTTATGAATTTGCTGCCAAAGCAATACAAAGTGGATCAGTTCATTCAATTTTATATTTTACATCAGTTTATGAACTATATTAAATCGGACAAATCTAAATGTCCTATCTATGATTTCTGTGTGGCTAATGCAAATTGTAAAATCGACCGCAGTTTGTGTTTACATCATCCTTTGTCGGGTTTGGAGGAAGAAGAATTATGTCCTTTTAAGGCATTCATTAAACTGTACGGTTTAAGCAATGTAAAATTTTGCTGAGTAAGATTAGCAGTAACTATTTGATATCTTTCGAGGAGATGAACAAAAAGTCAAAGTAACAAAAAACGTGCAATTTAACAGAAAGTATGTTATAATAATCCTTGTTAAAATACAGTGCAAAAGTGCAAAAAACCTAAAATAACTATAATCGCTGTATTTGGAACGAGGAGGAAAATTATGGAAAAGAAGCATCAAAACACACCGGATGCAGGCTGTGCCAATCCGGTACTGTCCGGGGAGTTTGCCGATCCGGATATTGCTCTATTTAAGGATACCTATTATCTCTACGCGACAACGGACGGATATCCTGGCTGGTCGGGAACCAAGTTTCACGTATTTTCGTCAAAAAACCTTGTGGATTTTGTGGATGAGGGAGTGATTCTTGATGTGGCGGGGGATGATGTTGCCTGGGCGGTTGGCAGTGCTTGGGCACCCTGCATTGCAGAAAAAAATGGAAGATACTATTTCTATTTCTGTGCCAAGGATGCAGCGGGGGACTCCCATATCGGTGTAGCATATGCCAATCATCCGGCGGGACCATTTACAGCGATGAATGAGCCGCTGATTACAAAGAAGATCTGTACTGAACATGGAATTATGATGGGACAGACTATTGATCCTTCTGTATTTACCGATGAGGATGGCTCGTACTTACTGTTTGGCAATGGGAATGCGGCGGTGGCGCGCCTGAACGAGGATATGGTTAGTCTTGATCTGTCAACGCTTGTAAACTATGAGGGACTCTTTGACTTCCGCGAGGCAGTTACCGTAACAAAGAGGGGGGGAAGGTATCATTTTACTTGGTCATGCGATGATACAGGAAGCCCGAATTATCATGTAAATTACGGTACAGCAAAAAGTATTTATGGACCGATCACCTATCATTATACGCTGTTGAAGAAGGATGAGGAAAACGAAATTTTAGGTACGGGGCATCATTGTGTGCTGCATATTCCGGACAGTGACGAATATTATATTGCATATCACCGGTTTTATACTCCTCTGGGAATTTTTACCAACGGCTTTGGATTCCATCGTGAAGTCTGCATTGACGAGCTGCATTTTGATAAGAAAACGGGATTGATGTTGCCCGTTGTACCGACAAATAAGGGAGTCGCGCCCCGGACGGCGGCATTTGAAAATTCGTTCAAGAGTGCTAAAAAAGAGCTGCTTGCGGATTATGAGGCACTTACCGTGCGCGATATGGACGCAGTAAGAGGCAATCTCCATCTTGCTGCAACGGGAGAAAACGGCGCGAAAATTACTTGGGAATCCTCCAAACCTTCTGTTATTATGGCGAGGGAGCAGCTATTAAAGGAGGATGGAGCGCGGTCACTACAAGTCCCGGCGGGCGTTGTAACAAGGGGAGCGCAGGATGAAAAAGTGGAATTGTACGCTTATCTAAGTATGGATGGCATAGTGCTGCGCAAAGATTTTTCTGTGACGGTACTTGCAAAACCGGAAAAGCCGGAGTACAGTGCGTATCTTTTTTCTTATTTTATTGGGAGTCGTGCTGACCAGGAAAATGTCTTTTTTGCAGTGAGTGAAGATGGAATTAACTGGAGAGCGACAAATAAAGAACAGCCGGTGTTAAAGACAATGCTTGGCACCACTGGAATTCGAGATCCCTTTATTTCGCGCTCGGCGGAGGGCGATCGCTTTTTTCTGATTGCGACGGATCTCTGTATTGCGAAGGATGGCGATTGGGCTAAGGCACAGCGAAGAGGGAGTCAGTCAATTTTTATCTGGGAATCGTTTGATTTAATTCATTGGTCGGAGCCGCGCTTAGTAAAAATCAATTCGGATGCGGCGGGATGTACCTGGGCACCGGAAGCTTTCTATGATGAAAGGACGGGTGAATATCTGGTATTTTGGGCTTCCCGTGTCAGTACGGATAATTTTTCCAAACAGCGGATTTACTATGCAAAGACGCGCGATTTTTATTATTTTACCGAGCCGCAAGTTTGGATAGATTATCCGTTTAGTGTAATTGACACGACAATTATACAGGATGGCGAGGTATATTATCGTTTTACAAAATATGAAGATCGGAAGCGTGTTATGATGGAGCGTGCGGACAGCTTGATGGGGAAATGGAGCGAGGTGAAGTCGGAAAGCCTCCTAGCTCAGGAAGGAGTGGAAGGACCTTGCTGTTTCGCGCTGCACAAAAAGGATCAGGTGGGAGGCAACCGGTTCTGTCTGCTGCTCGATCATTTTGTGGGGAGCGGCTATTATATGATGGTGACAAAGGATTTGAAAACTGCTGAGTTTGAGCGAGAGGAAAATTATTGTCTGCCTCAAAAGCGCCCGCATCACGGCACAGTAATTCCGGTGACAAGAAAAGAATATGAGGCGGTTGTGGCGCATTATAATTAGAAAGTAGAAAATAAGCAGTTTGGAGGGAATCAAATGAGTCAGATAAAGGAAAGCGCGTTGGAATTGATTGGAAATACCCCGATGCTGAAGCTGAACGGCTATATGAGGAAGGCGGGGATTAGAGATGTGACCATCCTTGCAAAACTTGAGTATCTGAATCCGGCGGGTTCGGTTAAAGATCGGATTGCATATGCCATGATTGAGGACGCGGAGGAAAAGGGATTGTTAAAGCCGGGGGCAACAATTATTGAGCCGACCAGCGGCAATACCGGGATTGGATTGGCAGCGGTGGCGGCGGCGAAGGGATATCGGGCGATCCTGACACTTCCGGATACCATGAGTATGGAACGGCGCACGCTCTTAAAGGCATATGGTGCAACGATTGTCCTAACTCCGGGAAAAAGTGGGATGAAGGGCGCGATTGCAAAGGCGGAGGAACTAAATGAGCAGATCCCAGGATCCATTGTTCTGGGACAATTTGTAAATCCTGCAAATCCAAGGGTACACAAGAAGACAACCGGGGCAGAAATCTGGGAGCAGACGGACGGGAAAGTGGATATCTTTGTCGCGGGTGTGGGCAGCGGCGGGACAATTACTGGCGTGGGCGAATACTTAAAGGAAAAGAATCCGAAGATACAGGTGGTGGCTGTGGAGCCGGCAGCCAGTCCGGTGCTTTCTGGCAAGGAGGCAGGCGCGCATGGGATTCAGGGTATTGGCGCGGGGTTTATCCCTGAGATTTTGAATACGGAAATCTATGATGAGGTACTTACCGTTAAAAATGAGGAGGCCTATGTTGAGGGAAGAGCTTTTGCGGTGAGCGAGGGAATCTTAGTTGGCATTTCTTCCGGTGCGGCACTAAAGGCAGCTTCTGTTTTGGCGGCGCGGTCGGAGAATAGGGGGAAGACCATTGTGGTGCTGCTGCCGGACTCGGGTGATCGGTATCTTTCCACACCGCTGTTTGCGGGGGATGATCTGTGATTTCTTCCCCGATCAAGATAAAATTTGTTAGAATCCGCAGAAAAATAGTTTAGTTTGTAAAAATTTTATGATTCTTTTACGATTATTCCTTTTCAAATCTCCTAAAGTATGGTATGATTTAATATAGTATTGAAAACCATATGAGATGGTGAGCGAATACTACGTGATGAGTCCGGGGATACCGGAACACGGGACTGGAGGAAATATGTCGTACAAGATCATAGGTGATAGCTGCACCGATTTGACACAGAGTATGAAGAGGGATAAGCGCGTCTGTATTGTTCCGCTGACGCTTTCCGTGGGTGGGGATACAGTTGTGGATGATGAGAGTTTTGACCAGGCAGCCTTTTTAAAAAAGATGCGGGAGTGCAGTGAGTGTCCGAAATCTGCCTGCCCTTCCCCGGAAGCATATATGGAAGCTTTCGAGGGGGCGGAGGAGGTGTATGTGGTAACGCTCTCCTCCCATTTAAGCGGCTCCTACAATTCAGCGGAACTTGCAAAGATGCTGTATCTGGAGAAACATCCAAATAAAAAAATTGAGGTGATTGATTCGCGCTCTGCCGCTGCGGGACAGACCTTGATCGCCATGAAATTGATGGAGGAGAAGGAGGCGGGGGCGAGCTTTGAGGAGACCGCAGAGCGCGTCCGCAGGTTTCGCGACCGGTTAAAGACAAAATTTGTGTTGGAAACGCTCGATAATCTGCGCAAGAACGGACGGTTAAGCAATATTACTGCGGCACTTTGCAGTGTGTTAAATATCAAACCGGTGATGTGCGGCGTGGAGGGGCAGATTGAAAAGCTTGACCAGGCGCGCGGCATGACAAAGGCATTGTTAAAGATGATCCGCTATATTGAGGAGGATATCACGGATGCAAAGAACCGTATTTTTGCGATTACGCACTGCAACTGCAGGGAGCGCGCAGAATTTGTTCGCGACGAGGTTCTAAAGAGAGTGCCGTTTCGAGATGTGGTTATCATGGATGCGGCGGGAGTTAGCAGTATGTATGCGAACGACGGCGGGATTGTGGTAGCGTACTAAAAAAATTTAAAAATCTTCTTGACAAACAGGTCGGTAAGTTATAGACTTAGGATAAGGTCTATAATTTACCGACCTATTGTTTTCGAAAACAAAAAAGAATCTTTGCAGAGAGATGGAGGAAAAAGATGGCAGAAGAAAAGAAAGAGTGGTACAGCATGACGGAGGCGGAGCGCAAATTTGCCGATGTGATCTGGGAGAATGAGCCCGTTGGCTCAGGGGAATTAGTGAGTCTTTGCAATAAGCGTTTTGGCTGGAAAAAGTCAACGACCTATACCTTCTTAAAAAAACTTTGTGAGCAGGGATTGTTCGAGAATCGGGATTCGCGCGTAAGCGCGAAGATTGATCGGGAGAGCTATGATCAGCATCGGGGCGAACACTTTGTACAGGAAATATATGGGGGTTCACTTCCCAGGATGATCGCGGCGTTTATCAGCCGCAAAAAGCTTTCTAGGCAGCAAGCAGACGAGATCAAACAGATGATCGACAATTATAAGGAGTAAATTTGGGAATGAGGGAAGTGTTTTTAACCATAGTGAGAATGGGGCTGGTTTCGGGCTATGCGGTTTTGGTCGTGCTGCTTGTAAGGCATCTGCTGCGCCGCTTCCCGAAACATTACAGCTATCTGCTCTGGAGTGTCGTATTTTTGCGGCTTGTCTGTCCAATTGGGATAGAAGGATCGTTCAGCCTAGTTCCGGATATTCTTTTTGTGGATGCGGGCGCAGAGAGCGGAGAGCCTATTATTTTTCCAGCATCTCAGCCCTCAGGGGAAAAAGAGGGAGGGGAGCGGCTTTTGGCGGCATTCTACAGTGCTGCCGGAAAGGCATATTCTAACGGTGATACTGACCGTTTAGAATATGCGGGAGATATGGATACGGATCGTACTGTGAATAACAAAAAAATGGAAACGGGGAAACTGGAAAAATCAGGAAATTATGTGCCGGATAATCTTCCCCATCACCGTATTCCAGAGAATGAAACTACAGGAAAAATGCAGGAAAATTTGCTCTCCGGTCAGATAAATATTCCTAATTCTGCTTTAGGAACGATTAAAGATACATCAAAGCAGACAATATCCCCACAGGAAATATTGTCTGTAAGACAGCAAAATTTCCCTGCCGTTCTCCTCAATATTTTATGCGTTCTCTGGATTGGTGGAATCCTTTTGTTTTGGGGGATATGGGCGCGGTCCATTCACCGTTTTCGAAGGAGGCTTGTCGGCGCGGTGCGTGTGGAAAAGGGTGTGTATGAGAGTGATTCTGTAACCGCATCGTTTGTGGATGGCGTTTTCCATCCGGTGATTTATCTTGCGTCCGGTTTATCCGGGGCGGCAAGGGAATATGTACTCTGTCATGAGAGAGTACATATAGGAAGGAGAGATCCGCAGATCAAGGCGGCAGCATTGTTTTTGGTAAGTATTTACTGGTTTCATCCGCTTGTCTGGCTGGCATTTAAAAAAATGTGCGAGGATATGGAAATGTCCTGCGATGAGCGAGTGGTGGAGTTGTTGGGTGTGGAAATTAAAAAGGAATATTCCCGCACCCTGCTAAAAATGGCACAGGGGGCGGACGAAACTAGTCTGCTTGCGGCATTTGGTGGAAATGAGGTGAAGAGTAGAGTGAAAAATGTATTATCCTATCGAAAGCCAAAAACTTGGCTTGCTATTCTGCTGCTGGTAATAGTGGTGGCAGTGGGGATTGGGCTTGGGTTAAACCCGGGGAAAAAGAATGCGTCAGCAGCGGGGAAAAATGCGGAGAGGCAGTCCGATCCGGACGGTACGGATGTACCAGAAACAGGAAATTTAGATGGGGAAGATTTGTCAGGTGGAGAAAGTTCAGGTAAGGAGGATGTGCCAGATAGGATAAAAGAAAAGTCAGGAATTACGCAGTATGAATACCCGGAAGAATTTTCCATGGGAGAAAACTTAAAAATGGCAATTACCCAACTGGCACTTGCCTATGATCATTTTGATGCAGCTTCCATCAGCGATAAGGGTTGGAAAGAGATATTTGTTGCCCGGTTTATCCAGAATTCAAGGGCATCCTTTGATTACCTTGATCTGCTTTCTGAGAAGACGGGTGGACAGATTGATATGGAGGAGCTATATTATATCCATTATTCCCTGACGGGAGTGGAACTGGATTTTTATTCCTACACAGATGATTCTCTGGATAGGTATGATACTGCAAGTTCATTTAATTATGCTTCAATCTCCGAGTGGAATTATAGGGACGGAGAGGATGGCGGAACCCTTACCATTGATTTTGAAATTGGATTTGATGGGAGCGATCGTGTGCGGAAACGCAAACTTACAGTAAGTCTAAAAAGAAATCCATATAGTTGCTTTGATGGTTACAGCATTATTTCCATCGCGTCTGAAGCAGCGGTTGATGCAGCAGGTGAATATATCTCTGTTCTCACAGCATACCATACTGCATTAAAAGAGGAATGGGAAAAACAGAAACTTAGCGATGGGGGTTTTAGTATTCTCGCTGCGTATTGTTATGGCGAAGATATATTGGAAAAAATTGGATATTCATTTTTGGATTTGGACGGTGACGGAATCGATGAGCTTTTAATTGGGGCAATTGGAGGCGATGATTTTATCAGGCAGCAGATTTTTGAACTCTATTGCCTAAAGAATGGTATGCCAGCGCAGGTTTTTGCCGGGCAGGAGCGCGATCGCTATTATCTTTGCCAGGATGGAGGCAGCTATATTATTATCAATGAAGGTTCATCGAGTGCATCCAATAGCGAGTGGAGTTGCAATGTACTAAAGGAAGGAAAACTGGTTTCGGTTCAGACGATTATTTCTGATCCTTCGGGCAATACTATTATTTATCCTTCAGCTGATCTGGGGCAGATGGGAGAGGATGCGGTTTCGGATGAACAGGGAACAGGGGAAGATGCACAGGCTATGATAAGGGCTTATAAGGAATACTGCATCACACCGGAATATACTCCATTCTCTGATTTTGATACTTCAAAATTTGGTTTTTCGGAAAGGGAGGATGAAGATGGGCGAATGGGAAAGAAAATAAGCGGAAAATACTTAGAAAACCAGCTGGACTTAATTTTTTCCCAGAAAAATATCTGGGAACAGACCGATGAGTTGATTGCGGAGGACATACAGTATACTGTGGTGGATTTAAACGGTAACGGGCGGCTGGAATTAGTTGCCGCCTCCTGCCAGGGAACCGGTCATTACACCTACGCGGATATTTATGAAGTATCAGAAGATGGGAATTCTTTAATCCATTACACACACATGACTCCTGAGGGAGATTCCCAGGCGGATATTATCTGGGGTGTCGCGCCCGTCTACTACAGCCAAAAAGAAAATATTTACCGCTATATATTTGATGATCTTGTCCGCAGTGGGGCGGCATATTATTACGAGGGCAGGAAAAGTTTGGAATTAAAGGAAAATCAGATTGTTGAAACTACACTGGCATACCGCATTACGGAATATATCAATAGCGCGCCAGTGGTAACTTACGGCGGGATGGAGGGAATACCCGTGACCAATGAGCAGGAGTATACGGATGCGCCGGATAAGACTTTTGAGGGCTGGCAAAAAGGAATGGCATATTTTCTGTGGTTTACTGTGCCAGCACAGGGGGAGGATGACGGGCTATGGAAGGAGCGTCTTACCACCTCCTACCGAAGCTTTTCTATAGTGTTTGAATATCCCGATCCGCTTGCCTGATTTGAAAATTATTACACAATGTTTGACGGGGACGGGAACGACAATGTATATGTAAAAGATTTTTATGCGGAGCCATCAGTATAAATGGCAGGGGGAAAAAAATAAAAACGGTGTGGTTCGTGGGAAAATGGACGAGTCACGCCGTTTTTTCAACGAATAAGAAAGAAATTCAACGCATTATCCTTTGACTTGCCCTGTAAAATCCGGTATGATATTTGAAAAGAAACAAAATAAAAGGAAATGGAGATTATTATGGGAGAAATAGCGATGGGCGGTAAGATCTATTCTCTTCGCATGGCAAAGGGAATGACACAGGAGCAGCTTGCAGCGGTACTTTGTATTAGTTCGGCTGCCGTATCCAAATGGGAGTGCAATCTGGGAAACCCCAATATTGAGATGCTTGTGGCATTGGCGGATTTTTTTGACTGCAGCATTGATGAGTTAGTGGGGCGCGAAACAAAATTGGAGCGCGCCGCAGAGTACGATAAAAACCGTCTGCGCATGGTGGAAACAGCACAGGAGTTGCTCGCGCTCTCCGAGATCAGCAGAAAAGAAGGCTTGCTTGCGATGGAGGGAGAAATAAGGCAGTATTCAGGAGAATGCAGTTTTCTTCCCTTTGCTGTGGAGTATTTCTTAAATGCAATGATGGCAAATATTATGCCATCGCAGATTGTAGGGTTGCTAAATAATTATGCTACCACACTTATGCAGGAGGAACAGGCAGAGGGAAGAATGATTGCGGAACTGCTTGGTATGATTGTTTCCGGCGAGAAAAAAGAATGGATTGAAGAAGTTGCCGCATCTTACATTGGCATGGGATATCGGGAAAAAATCGGCGGGTCAGGGGTGGTACATCACCGAGATGTAAAGCGGGAGGAACTGCTTTTAAAATACCGCGAAAAGGCAGTGGTTTCAGAGCGAACTGCCCTTCTTGAACAACTTACAGAAATTGGGAATTTTGAGATCCAGGTGCTGCTGCGCAATCTTGACAATGCCACATTAACAGCCGCGCTTTGCGGTGCCTCCGGTGGGGTAGTCACAAAATTTCTTGCAAATCTCGCCGATCGGATACTGGTTTTTCTCTGTGAGGATATCGAGAATTTTAAGGGTGGCGAGAAGGAAATCATTGCAGCGCAGGAGAGGGTGTTAGAACTTTTCCACCGAATCGAGTGCGGGGGATCTGCGGAAATTGAGTAGGAGAAAATATTAAAAAGAAAGAGGGCGAAGCCTTACGGGTCTCACCCTCTTCCTTTTTTCTACTTGTTGACAGACCAGTATAAGATCTAGATCTCCTCGTCATTTAGCCCGATCACCGCGTCGATCGGCAGCGAGACGACGATCCCTCTCGCGTCGCTGCGAATTCCGCAAGTATCACTGATGGCCTGCATAATGGCAAGCTTGTTTTCCGCATTTGCGATGATCAAAATGATTTCTTTTTCCTCCTGGACGCTGAATCCCCAGAACTCTGTTGCCTTTTCATTTCCGACGCGCCTGCTGTGTAAGATTGAACCTCCGCTTGCCCCGGCAGCCCTGGCGGCATTCATCACTTCTTCGCTGTAACCCTGATTTACAATCGAGGCAATCACAACATGTTTTAGTTGAGTCATTATTTCTTCCTTTCTTTCTATTGCTTTTGCAGCTTCATCACTGATCTGCTGTAACATCCGCACAACATAATTGTTCGCGCCGGAGATCGGCATAGTGAATGCAATTCCACTGTCGGGAGTTCCGATTTTGAGTGCTTTTCGCAGTTTTCGTAACATTTCATCGGCAAAGCGTTTTGGCAGCACACTGATCAGAAGAGTTTTGTCGATGCTGCCAAGACCGAGAATATCCATCATCTCACTGGATGCAGTTCCCATAACGTGCAATTTATAGTGCATCGGAATTGCCCCATCGGTGAAAAGTTTTGCTGCCTTTTTCGCAAGCTTTGGATTTGTGATCAGCACTAAAATGCGAAATGGTTCCATGATATTTCCCTCTCATTCCGCCGCGTTTGCGGCATTAAATCATACACGCGCTAGATCTCGATCTCGATAATCTCGTCGCTGTCCTCTGGAAGCAGATATTCTGGAGCATTCTTCCTGCGCCTGGCAAGCTTGAATCTATATTGCAGACCCATAATCTGCACGGCAATAAGCGGTGTTAAGGCAACGAGGGCAACCACGCCAAATGCATCCGTCATAATATTTCCGCCGAGCATCTCACAAGCTCCGATACAGAGCGGCAGCAGGAAAGTGGAGGTCATCGGACCACTCGCCACACCGCCGGAGTCGAACGCGATCCCGACAAAGATCTTCGGGACAAATTTTGACATGGTAAGAGCCACGAGATACCCTGGAATCACAATCCAGGCGATCGAGATACCTGTAAGCACCCGGAGCATGGAAAGCCCCACGGAGACAGAAACACCGACGGAGAGACAGTGATTCATTGCATTTGCGGAAACCATCCCGTTGGTGACGGACTGCACCTGACGATTTAAAATCTGGATGGCAGGTTCCGCTTTGACAATATAGTAACCGATCAGCATCCCGATCGGCACAAGCAGCCATTTTTGATTTGTCCCGGCAAGATCATGTCCGATCAGACTTCCGACGGGAGCAAAGCCAACATTCACGCCGCAGAGAAAGAGAACTAATCCCGCGTAGGTGTACCCAAAGCCCACGGCTATACGAAGTCTTTGTCTGTGCTGGTAGCGGCGGCTGATAAGCTGAAAGACAAGGAACATTGCAGCAAGGGGAATGATGGAGATAAGAACTTCCCTTATGTAGCGCGGAAATTGTTTTGCAAAAACAATCATCACATCCTGCATGGTAGCAACATCTGGCACAGTTGTTTTAGAGTAGGAGGCATCCTGCGGATTAAAAAAGTATCCGAGCAGCAAAACGGAGAGGATTGGTCCCACGCTTGAGAGTGCAACCAAACCGAAGCTGTCGTTCGCGGCATCTTTATCTGCGCGCACAGAGGAAAGACCAACACCCATCGCCATAATAAAAGGAACAGTGATAGGACCCGTAGTCACGCCGCCGGAGTCAAAAGCGACGGCGAGAAAATCTTTCGGCACAAAGAATGAGAGGAGGATTAAAACTAAGTACAGTCCCATCAAGAGGTACGCCAGATTGATTTTCAAAAGGATGCGCAGCACAGCGAGAGCTAAAAACAACCCCACGCCGAGTGCCACAGTAAAAATCAAGGTGCTGTTTGGAACCGCGGGTACCTGGTCGGAGAGTACTTGCAGATCCGGCTCTGCCATTGTGATAAGCACACCCATCAAAAGGCTGATAAGTGCGATAAAAAGCAGATGCTTTAATTTGGAAATTTGTACGCCAATACCCTCGCCAAGCGGACTCATCGCCATTTCCGCACCGAGTTGGAACATTCCCATCCCAACGATAAGAAGTAGTGCGCCGACAAAAAACATTACGATCGCCCCTGTTTCAAGCGGCACCAGAAAAATGCTTAACAGCAGGACAATTCCGGTAATTGGAAGAACCGCTGAGAGGGATTCTAGGATTTTTTCTTTCAGTTTTGGATTCATAGGCAGTTCTCCTGTCGATTTGAGTGAATATGGAAAAAGGGAAACATCCCTACGATGAATATAATCTCTATCAAGATTATATCATACCGCAAAAGTGGGGGAGAATGCAAGAAAAAATTTAAAAATCTGCTTGACAAATGTCTGAAATCAGACTATAATAGCAAAAGTCCGATTTCGGACATTTTATATTAAGTATAAATATTGAATTTTATGTGAAAGAAAGGAATAAGATGAATAATTATTTTGGGAGTGATATGGAGCGGTGGAATTATCTGCTAAGTGAGATCAATGAGGTCTACCATAATGCGAATGTGAAACTGGGGGTTTCGGACGGTGCGATGGATGTCTTGTATACGCTTGGTACTCTGGGAGATCGCTGTCCGTTAAGTGATGTGACAAGACTGTGTGGCAGCAGTCGTAAGACCATCCACTCCGCAGTGAAAAAATTAGAAAAAGAAGGGTTTCTTCGATTGGAAGCAAAAAATAGAAGGGAGAAATTGCTCTGCCTGACCGAAGCGGGGGAGGTGTTGATGGAGAAAACTGCAAGAAAGATGATTGCTGTGGAAAATGATATTTTAAATGAATGGGGGCAGGAGGAGCGGGAAGAATATCTGCGTCTGCTGCAGAAATATTTAAATGACTTGAAATGTCGTGTGAACAAAATATAAATCTCCCCTTTTTGGGGTTCTTTAAAAGGGAGGAAATAAAAAGATGAAGATTCAGTTATCAGAACATTTTTCGTACCGCAAACTTTTGCAATTTATGCTTCCCTCCATTGTAATGATGGTATTCACGTCGATCTACGGCGTGGTGGACGGCTTTTTTGTTTCAAATTATGCAGGGAAAACGCAGTTTGCAGCGGTCAATTTAATTATGCCTTTCTTAATGATTCTCGGCACAATTGGCTTTATGTTTGGCACGGGCGGGAGCGCGCTGGTATCAAAAACTATGGGCGAGGGCAGAAAGGAGAAAGCAAAACAGATTTTTTCCCAGCTTATCTATGCCTCCATTCTTCTTGGCGTACTCTTTAGTGCGGCGGGCATTTTATTTTTGCGGCCGGTTTCAAGGGCACTTGGCGCAGAGGGAGAGATGCTTGAGTACTGTGTGTTGTACGGGAGAATTATTCTGTGTGCCTTGACTGCATTTATTTTACAAAATGAGTTTCAGAGCTTTTTTGTAGCAGCAGAAAAACCACATCTGGGACTTTTTGTCACGGTGATTGCAGGGGTGGCGAATATGATCTTAGACGCACTCTTTGTCGCCGTTTTTAAGTGGGGGATTGTCGGGGCAGCACTCGCAACTGCCATCAGCCAGATTTTGGGCGGTATTCTCCCGCTTCTCTATTTTTTTAAGCCAAATGGAAGCGCGCTGCGCCTGATAAAAAGTAAGTTCGAGATAAAGGTACTTTTGCGGGCTTGCACAAATGGTTCATCGGAGATGATGTCAAATCTCTCGATGTCGCTTGTAAGTATGCTCTACAATATGCAGCTGATGAAATTTGCGGGGGAGAACGGTGTGGCGGCTTACGGTGTGCTAATGTATGTTAATTTTATTTTCTTGGCGATCTTTATTGGGATCGGTGTTGGCAGCGCGCCAGTTGTCAGTTACCATTATGGAGCGGAAAATCATGCGGAATTAAAGAGTCTGCGAAGGAAGAGTACGGTGATTATCTTATCGTTTTCTGCAGCGATGTTCGCGCTCGCGCAGTTTCTCGCGCTTCCGCTCTCCAAAATATTTGTCGGTTACGATGGGGAACTTCTGGCAATGACCTGCAAAGCCTTTCGGATCTGCTCATTTATGTTTTTGTTTGCGGGGATCAATATTTACGGATCAGCGTTTTTTACCGCGCTCAATAATGGGTTAATTTCGGCATTAATTTCATTTTTGAGAACCTTAGTCTTCCAGGTCGCAGCAGTGTTAATTTTTCCGATTTTTCTAGAACTTGATGGTGTATGGCTGTCAGTCGTCGCAGCGGAAATTTTATCGGTATTTGTGACAATTGCTTTTCTTATCAGGCTAAGAGGGAAGTACCATTATTAAAATGGTGCAAAATCGGATAATTTTCGAATTTCTTTTGACAAGCTTATTTTTTTTCGATATAATGAAACCATATAGCAAAATGGCTGCCCTCCGGTGAAGCTGGTGCGGCGGCTGTTTTTTTGTAAAAATAAGAGAGCAGAGGCGCGCAGCACGGAATTTTTCATGATTTTCAAAATTTGTCTGAAAATTTAAGCGCAGGACAAGGAGGGGGCGTATTTTATGAGGAAAATGTTTACAAAAAGATTGCTTGCTTACATGATCGTGGCATTGCTGGTGACGATCGGCTTCGTTTTTGTTTTACAGACATTTACAGCAAAGAAAATCAATACACAGTCCGCAAATGAAAAGTTAAATATGGTGGAGGATCGGCTGCAGAACAATGACCGGGAGATAGAGAAACTGGTAAAGAGTGTAGGGGAAAATAATCTTGCAAAAACAAGGGCGTTTGCTGATATTCTTGCGCATGATGAGATAGCACTTACAAACAATGTGCGGCTGCAGGAAATATGTGATGAGTTGATGGTGGATCAGCTGCATGTCATTGACGAGAACGGGATTATCACACACAGTACAATTCCTAGTTATATTGGATTTGATATGAATAGCGGCGAACAGTCGGCAGCATTTATGGCGGTTATCGAAGATCCTTCCATTGAGATTGTGCAGGAGCCGCAGGAAAATGTAAGGGAGAAAGTGGTTATTCAGTATATCGGCGTGGCAAGAAAGGATGCCAAGGGGGTAGTACAGGTGGGAATTCGCCCGGAAATTCTTGAGGACACACTTGCCAATACAAAGATTGACGTGGTTTTACGCGATATTGATTATGGGGATGAGGGATATGTCTATGCCATTGATATAGTAAGCGGGAAGGTTTTGGCACATCCGAACGAGTACGTGGTCGGGGATAAGGCAGCAGATGTCGGATTATCCGTTGCGGCAGGAAATGGTAAGGCGACAGTAAAGGGCGTGACCGGCTATTACGTCTCGCGGGAATTTGAGGATAAGATCATCGGGGCATTTCTCCCGGCAAACGAGTATTATCGGACAAGGTTGAACCAGACATTAGTGGTATCGGGCAGTATGTTTGTGATCTTTCTTCTGCTGCTGATTGTGATCAATAAAACCGTGGAACTCAAGATTATCAGCGGGATCAATAATCTGACTTCCAGTGTAAGGCAGATAGCGGACGGCAATTTCGATGTGGTAGTGACTGAGGAGAGCAATCCGGAATTTGTCCGGTTCTCCGCAGATATCAATAAAATGGTTGAGAGCATCCAGGCAAGTGCGAATGATAATAGACAGCTTTTGACCAGACAGGAAACAGATATGAAAAATACGCTGCGTGTCTTTGAGAATATTAAGGGAGTTTGCAGCGAGCTGAGCGAGGTATCCCAAAAGACACTCTCTAGTGCGGATGAGATATTTTATGGCACCGAACAGCAAAAGCAGTCCGTAAGCGATCTTGATCAGGTGATGGGCAAATTAGTTGACGAGTTAAACCACAGTGCGGACGCATCCGCCAAGGTGACAAGGACAACGGAGAAGGCTGTGAATATGATTGCTGACACAAAAGTGCAGATGAATGTACTGCAAAATGCCATTGATAAGATTGCGGAAATGTCCAGGAAAATCGAGAAGATTATTGTGGAGATCGATTCAATCGCAAATCAGACAAATCTGCTTGCCTTAAATGCTTCAATTGAGGCGGCAAGAGCAGGAGATATGGGCAAGGGCTTTGCCGTGGTAGCGACAGAAGTAGGAAATTTAGCGGCGAGAAGTTCACAGGCAGCAAGGGAGACCAGCGATCTTATCAACAATTCCATCCGTGCAGTCAATGAGGGAATGACCCTGACACAGGATACAGCGGCGACATTTGAGAGTGTTGTGGAGAAGATTGAACTGGCCAACACCGAGGTGGAACAGATTGCAAATATGGTTCGTAAGAATGCTGCTGCCGTGGGACAGACTGTCGATGAGATTGACAAGATTACCAATGTAGTAAATGCAAATGCAGAGATCTCGGAGGACAGCAGACGGATCTCGGCAAATATGGCGGATATCACAAACCGTCTGTTAGCACTTGTTGGACAGTAATTATATGTTTATAGCGAAAAAAACTTCTTGACAAATTGGAGGAGGTCTGCTATCTTAAACTTAAATAAAGGGGAGTAGTTGGCATCCCAAGGGATGTTTACAGAATCGTCAATACGAGTTTTTGCATGGAAAAAACTCCGGTTCGTAACGAAGCAGCGAGACTTTTGTTGTAATTTAATTTTTAATTACAGCGGAAGTCTCTTTTTTATGCACACGGGCACCGATACACACAAAGGAAATAGAGTGCCCGGCGGCAAATGGGGGAAAAGCTTTTCCCCTACTCGATCTCCCCTAATAACAAAGGGCAAAAGTGGAGGACACTTTGCAGGAAAGGAGCATTTATTTATGGAAGTACTATTACAGATTCTTCTTGTCTTCGTCGGTTTTGTGATGCTGGTAAAAGGAGCGGACTGGTTTGTGGACGGTGCTGCCGGGATCGCGGAGAGGTTTGGCATTCCTCAGCTTGTGATTGGTCTTACCATCGTCGCGATGGGGACAAGCGCGCCGGAGGCGGCGGTCAGTATTTCGGCGGCGTTTAAAGGAACCGTGGATATCACCATCGGCAATGTGGTCGGCAGCAATATCCTAAATATTTTGATTATTTTGGGGCTGACTTCGGTGATTGTTGCGGTGGCAGTGCAGAGATCGACAGTGCGCTATGAGATTCCATTTATGATTGGTGTCACAGTGTTACTGTTGGCTTTCGGAATGACGGGCAATGTAGTAAGCCGCCTAGAAGGAGCGATCCTCTGGTTTTTCTTTTTAATTTATATTGTATATCTGTATCGGATGACAAAGAATCAGAAGCCGCAGGAGGAGGAAGAGAAAAAGCAAAAGATGAGTATAGGAAAACTTTTATTTTTGGTGCTGATCGGGCTGGTTCTGGTTGTTTTTGGAAGTGATGTGACCGTGGACGCGGCGACAGCACTGGCAAAGATCGTCGGGTTATCGGACAAGTTTATCGGGCTGACGATTATCGCGCTCGGCACTTCGTTGCCGGAACTTGTGACAAGTGTGTCGGCGGCGCGCAAGGGCAAGGCGGATATCGCGATCGGAAATATTGTCGGCAGCAATATTATGAATATTCTTTTTGTAGTGGGGACGACTGCGCTGATTTTGCCGGTGCCGTTTGCCTCCGGGTTTGCCGTTGATATGGGAATTGCGATCGCCTCGGCTGTACTTTTATTCTTTTGTGTCTTTCGCAGGCACAAGCTTGACCGAACAGGCGGCGCGATCATGCTAGTTGGCTATGTAGCGTATTTTGTGTATTTATGTGTTGGAAAATAGCTGGAAAAAAGTAAGAATTTGTGTGAAAAAAAGGGTAGAAATAATTTGCCGCCTGTGGTACACTATATCGGGACCAAGCAGTAAATTCAAATGAGAGAGAACTCCCGTCCCCGTCCATCTTTCGCGAAGGATAAAGGGCGTGGATTTGAATTCAGAAAGGCTGGGGATCGATGGAAGATTTGGAACAGATTTTGCGCCGTATCCATATATTGTTCTCCAAATGTGAGGCATATGGAAAGGAAAGCGATGATAAGATTATTGTACCCAAAAAAGAAGTGTTTCGTCTGCTGGAAAAATTAAATTATGCGGTCGTCCATCTGATGGATGAGTACGAGGGCACACAGGAGAGCAGGGAGCGCGGCATAAAGAATTTTTATGAAGAGGGCGAAAAGATAAAGGCAGCCGCGCAGAACGGTGCGGAGGATGTCTATGCGGCCTCGCTGATTTATACGGATAATATGTTGGAGGAATTAAATGATGTGCTGGCAAGTGCAAAGGAGGAATTGTGGGAGCAGTATGCGCGTATGGCACATCGGTTAGACAGACAGGCAAAAGTATTGAGTGAAGATCAGGAGGAGATCCAGCAGCAGCTTGGCGCGATGGCACAGAGCGGAAAGTATTTAAAGCTGATTGAGCGCGAGAATGAAAGATTGAAAAGAG
>CAJUCG010000035.1 GCA_910585065.1 uncultured Lachnospiraceae bacterium | reverse complement strand
AAGAGGGGAAGAGATTATGGGCACGATAGTAGAAGAGAAATGGGATGAAATACTGGAGTTTCTCCGAACGGAATACGATGTATCTCCGGTTTCTTACCGTATGTGGCTGCAGCCATTAAAAGTGTATAGTGTTGATGATTCCAAAGATGAGATTGTGTTCAGTGTCGACGATCAGATTGTCGGACAACTTGGTGTCAAACATATTGAGACCAAATATGTACCTTTCCTGAGTACTGCCATTGCAGAATTTACTAATAAATTTTATAACCTCAAATTTATGTTAAGCAGTCAGATTAACGAGGACGAGGAAGAGAGTACAGCCCTCCCGCCAAAAGGCAAGAGAGCTGATCCAGACTTTCCCTACCCTTCTCTAAATCCCAAATATACATTTGATACCTTTGTCCCCGGTCCAAACAATAAATTTGCACTTGCCGCCTCCCTCGCTGTCGCGGAGGCACCGGCG
Organism: uncultured Lachnospiraceae bacterium; assembly: GCA_910585065.1. Lineage (GTDB taxonomy): Bacteria > Bacillota > Clostridia > Lachnospirales > Lachnospiraceae > RGIG4057. The sequence goes on along the minus strand of CAJUCG010000035.1, from coordinate 18,287 downwards.
GAAACTTATAACCCGCTCTTTATCTACGGGGGTGCAGGGCTTGGAAAAACACATTTAATGAATTCAATTGCGCGCTATATTATCGATCATAATCCGGATGCCAGAGTAATTTTTACGACCAGTGAGATCTTTACAAACGAACTGATTGAATCCATCCGCACCGGAGGAAAAATCAATGCGACTCCGACCGAATTCCGCAGGAAATACCGCAATGTGGATGTTTTGCTGATCGACGATATTCAGTTTATCATCGGGAAGGAGAGTACACAGGAAGAGTTTTTCCACACCTTCAACACGCTGTATGAAGCTAAAAAGCAAATTATTATCTCCTCGGACAAACCGCCAAGGGATATGGCAATGTTAGAGGAGAGGCTTCGCTCAAGATTTGACTGGGGACTTACGGTGGATATCCAGCAGCCGGACTATGAGACGCGCATGGCGATCCTGCAGAAGCGGCGCGATGATATCGGCGCGGTAAAAGTGACGGATCAGATCCTAGACTACATCGCCAAGAACGTAAAGTCCAATATCCGCGACCTCGAAGGCTCCTTAAACCGCGTCAACGCCTTCTCCTCGCTGCAAAAAAGGGAGATAACCCTTGAGCTTGCAAAGGAGGCCTTAAAGGACTCAATCTCAACGGACGGACATAAAGCTGTTACTGTTGAACATATTGTGGATATTGTCGCGGAACATTTCAATATCACAGAAAATGATATTTACTCGAACAGTCGCAGCCGCAATATTTCCTACCCAAGGCAGATTGCCATGTATCTCTCCAAAAAATTAACGACAAATTCGATTACAGATATTGGAAAATTTTTGGGAAACCGCGATCACTCGACAATTATCCACGGCTATGACAAGATTGAAAGTGATTTATCCATAAACAAAAATAACCTTAAAAACACAATTGATGTACTGATAAAAAAGATAAATCCCGCACCGTAAGATATCCAAGTTATCCACGCGATTTGTGGATAACCTGTTGATAACCTGTGAATTTCGTGTGGAAACTTTGGGGACAACTTAGAACCTGCTAAAAAATGGTTTTTAATTATCCCCATTTTATCCCCAGATAATCCCCACATTATCCACAGGCTATTTCGCCGAAAAACCGAGCAAATACGCGGTTTTTCGAAGTTATCCACTTATCCACGCCCCCTACTACTACTACGATATACATATTATATATACATTGCATATTTTTTCTTGAAAGGAGTTATACACAACAATGAAAATCATTTGTGGAAAATCGGATCTCTCAAGCAGCGTAAATATTGTACTAAGAGCAGTCTCCTCAAAAACGACACTTCCCATCCTCGAATGCATAGTGATCGATGTATCCAAAAATCACATCCGGTTTATTTCAAACGATATGGAACTTGCAATTGAAACCATCGTAAAAGGTGAGATTATTGATCCGGGCACAAACAAACAAATTGCAATCAATGCAAAAGTGTTTTCTGAAATCATACGCAAACTTTCGGACAATGATGTTACCATTGAGACAGATGAACATTTTGTAATGACGATCACTTGTGAAAAGGCAAAATTTAATATCGCGGGAAAACCGGCGGATGAATTCCCGACTCTTCCCCATATTGAGCGGCGGGAAACTGTGGTATTATCCCAGTTTACGCTAAAAGAGGTGATTAGACAGACGGTATTTTCCATCTCGGACAATGAAAGCAACAAGATTATGACCGGAGAACTCTTTGAGATCACAGGGGATACCATGCGCATTGTCTCTTTGGACGGGCATCGCATCTCCATCCGCAAAATACAGCTAAAGGAAAATTATGGAAATATCAAAGTAATCGTGCCAGGCAAAACATTGACCGAGATCAGCAAAATTCTATCTGGGGAGATGGCGGACGAAGTGACACTCTATTTTACAGAGAAGCATATCCTGTTTGAATTTGATGATACTTTTGTTCTTTCCCGTCTGATTGAGGGGGAGTATTACAAGATCAATCAGATGCTGTCCAACGATTATGAAACAAAGCTTGTAATCAATAAAAAGGAGTTTTTTAACTGTATTGATCGCTCGACGCTATTGATTAAAGAATCCGAAAAGAAACCGATTATTGTCGGGGTTACGGATAATGTGATGGAACTGCGGATCAACTCCCACATAGGCTCGATGAAGGAGGAAATTGATATCCACAAAGAGGGCAAAGATATCCTGATTGGATTCAACCCCAAATTCCTTATGGATGTGCTGCGCGTTGTAGATGACGAGGAAGTTACTATCTACATGATTAACCCGAAGGCACCCTGCTTTATCAAGGACAAGGAAGAGTCCTATATCTATTTGATCCTTCCAGTTAATTTTAACGCGGCGAATATCTGAAAATCCTAAAATTAGGCGGTAGAAAATAAATCAGGAAAGGGAAAAACTATGGACTCTGTGCAGATAAAAGATGATTTTATCAAGCTTGGGCAGGCGTTAAAGCTTGCGGGACTTGTCGATTCCGGAGTTGAGGCAAAGGAAGTTATCGTGTCCGGAAAGGTAAAGCGAAATGGAGAGATTGAATTGCAGCGGGGAAAAAAGCTTGTGGACGGGGATATTGTGGAGTATAACGGAAAAAAATTTAAAATTGTATCGAAATAGTTGGTGTTAATATGATTGTTAAATCACTCGAATTAAATACATTCCGAAATTATGAAAAGCTTTCAGTTGAGTTTTCAAAAGGGGTCAATATTTTATATGGGGACAATGCGCAGGGAAAAACAAATATCCTTGAGGCAATCTGCGTCTGCGCGACAACAAAATCGCAAAAGGGCAGCAGAGATCGGGAGATGATAAAACTTGGCGAGGAGGAATCCCATATTCGAATGTATGTGGAGCAGGAGGAAGTCTCCCACAAACTTGATATGCATTTGAGAAAAGCAAAAGCAAAGACAGCGGCGGTGGATGGGGTTTTTCTCAAAAAATCCTCCGAGCTTTACGGATTTGTACATGTGATTTCCTTCTCGCCGGAGGATCTTTCGATCATCAAGGAAGGGCCTGCGCAGAGAAGGCGTGTGGTGGATATGGAACTCTGCCAGCTAGACAAGATCTATCTGTATCAACTGACAAAATATAACAAAATTTTGGAACAGCGCAACAACCTTTTAAAACAAATTGGATTTAATCCACGGCTTGCGGATACACTTCAAGTATGGAATGAACAATTGGAAGAATATGGAAAACATATTATCTCGGCAAGAAAAACCTTTATCGAGGAATTAAGTGCCCTGGTGCAGTCCGTTCACTTTCGTCTTTCCGACGGAAAAGAAGAGTTGAAACTTCGCTATGAACCAAATGTCACTGCGGAGGAATTCTTGCAGGAACTAAAAAGTGACAGGGAAAAGGAACAAATTTTAAAAAATACACTGCACGGACCGCACCGCGACGATATCAGCTTTTATTTAAACGGCGAGGATATCCGCAAATTTGGCTCCCAAGGTCAGCAGAGAACCTGCGCGCTCTCCCTAAAGCTTGCGGAGATCGAGCTTGTAAAAATGCGGCTAAAAGAAGAGCCAGTACTGCTTCTTGACGATGTACTCTCAGAGCTTGATCGCAGTAGGCAGACACAGCTTCTTGACAGTATCACCGGAATTCAGACAGTGATTACCTGCACGGGACTGGAAGAATTTGTAAAAGAACGGGTGCGGACGGATCGGATCTATCATGTGGTATCCGGGAGTGTAAAGGCAGAACAGACGGGAATTCCCATTCCGTTCGGATAGGGAATTATAAAACAGATTTGTTTAAATATAGAACGGAGAGACAGCCAAAAGGCTACAGGAAATGGAGGACATAATGAGCAAAGATTACGGCGCAGACCAGATACAGATACTTGAGGGACTGGAAGCGGTCAGGAAACGGCCGGGAATGTACATTGGAAGCACTTCAAGCAGGGGACTTCATCATCTTGTCTACGAGATTGTGGATAATGCTGTGGATGAAGCACTGGCGGGCTACTGCACAGAGATCGATGTGTCGATTAACCCGGACAATTCGGTTACGGTTGTGGATAATGGCAGGGGAATTCCGGTTGAAGTCAACAAGAAAAAAGGAATTTCGAGCGTGGAAGTTGTATTTACGATTCTTCATGCGGGCGGCAAATTTGGCGGCGGAGGATACAAGGTTTCCGGCGGGCTGCACGGTGTGGGCGCGTCCGTGGTCAATGCCCTCTCTAGCTGGCTTGAGGTGATAGTTGATCTGGACGGGAAAAGTTACAAACAACGCTATGAGCGCGGCAAGGCGGTTACGCCGCTCACCGAGATCGGCGCGACTGATCGCACTGGCTCCACAGTTACTTTTTTTCCGGATGACACAATTTTTGAGGAAACCATTTTTGATTATGATATCCTAAAAGAGCGTCTGCGGGAAACCGCCTTTTTGACAAGGGGGCTAAAAATTCGTCTGACAGATAAAAGGGAGGAGCCAGAAAGGGAAAAGATCTTCCACTATGAAGGCGGTATTAAGGAGTACGTGCAGTATTTAAACAAGGGGCGCACCGCGCTGTATCCGGAAATTATTTACTGCGAGGGCAAGAAGGAGGAAACCTATGTCGAGGTAGCGATTCAGCACAACGACACATTTACCGAGAGCTGTTATAGTTTTGTCAACAATATTATTACCCCTGAGGGGGGAACGCATTTTACTGGCTTTAAAAATGCATTGACCAAAACATTTAACGCCTATGCAAGACAGATGAAATTTTTGAAGGATAACGAACAGCCATTATCCGGGGAGGATATTCGCGAAGGGATCGCAGCTATTATAAGCATCAAGCTGCCGGAGCCGCAGTTTGAGGGGCAGACCAAGCAGAAATTAGGCAACAGCGAGGCGCGCAGTGCGGTGGAAAATATTGTGACGGAGCAGTTAACTTATTTTCTTGAACAAAATCCTGCCGTCGGGAAACTGATCTGTGAGAAGGCGGTTCTTGCGCAGCGCGCAAGGGATGCGGCGCGCAAGGCAAGAGATCTCACAAGAAGGAAGACGGCACTTGATTCCACGGCTCTTCCAGGCAAACTTGCGGACTGCTCGGACAAAGATCCGAAAAATTGTGAAATTTTTATTGTGGAGGGAAACTCTGCGGGCGGATCGGCGAAAAATGCGCGCTCGCGCGCGACACAAGCCATCCTGCCGCTGCGCGGAAAAATACTAAATGTGGAGAAATCCCGCTTAGATAAGATATTGGTCAATGCTGAGATCAAAGCGATGATCACCGCGTTCGGCACGGGGATTCACGATGATTTTGATATTACGAAATTACGCTATCACAAAATTATTATTATGACCGATGCGGATGTGGACGGCGCGCATATTGCGACGCTTATGCTTACCTTCCTCTACCGCTTTATGCCGGAGCTGATCAGACAGGGCTATGTCTATCTCGCACAGCCGCCGCTCTATAAAATTGAGCGCAATAAGCAGGTATGGTATGCGTACAATGATGACGAATTAAATCGAATCCTGCTTGAGATCGGGCGCGATAATAACAATAAAATTCAGCGTTATAAAGGGCTTGGTGAGATGGATGCTGAACAGCTCTGGGACACGACGATGGATCCGGAAAAGCGCGTTTTGCGCCGCGTGATGATCGATGAGGAAAAATCTTCAGAGATCGATGTGACATTCACTACCCTGATGGGAGATGATGTGGAGCCGCGCCGCGAATTTATCGAGGCAAACGCGAAATTTGTGAAAAATCTGGATATTTATTGATATGATAATTGCGCCGATATGCGGCGCAGAAACGAGGAAATAAATGGACGATACAGTATTTGATAAAATCAACGATGTCGATCTGAAAAAGACGATGGAAAATTCTTATATTGAGTATGCCATGTCTGTTATCGCGGCGCGCGCGCTCCCGGATGTACGCGACGGTTTAAAGCCGGTGCAGAGAAGAATTCTCTACGCGATGATCGAGCTAAACAATGGACCGGATAAGCCCCACCGCAAATGTGCGCGTATCGTCGGTGATACGATGGGTAAATACCACCCGCACGGCGACTCATCCATCTACGGTGCGCTGGTCAATCTTGCGCAGGAGTGGTCAACGCGCTATCCGCTTGTGGATGGACATGGAAACTTTGGCTCTGTCGATGGGGATGGTGCCGCCGCGATGCGTTACACCGAGGCACGGCTCAGCAGGATCTCGATGGAGATGCTTGCTGATATTGGCAAGAACACGGTAAATTTCTCGCCGAACTTTGACGAGACGGAGCGGGAGCCGGATGTACTGCCATCCCGCATTCCCAACCTTCTAGTCAACGGCACATCCGGCATTGCCGTGGGGATGGCGACCAATATCCCGCCGCACAATTTAAAAGAGGTGATCAATGCCGTTGTTCGGCTGATCGAAAACAAGATCGCGGACAAAGAGACTGTGATCGAGGAGATCTTAGAAGTGATCAAGGGTCCGGACTTCCCGACTGGCGCGATGATTTTAGGTACGCGCGGCATTGAGGAAGCCTACCGCACCGGGCGCGGCAAAATCCGTGTGCGCGCAGTTACAGATATTGAACCGATGGCGAACGGCAAGAATCGGATTGTCGTTACGGAAATTCCATATATGGTGAATAAAGCGCGCCTGATTGAAAAGATTGCGGAGCTTGTGCGCGACAAAAAAATCGACGGCATCACGGAACTGCGCGACGAGTCAAACAGCGAGGGAATGCGTATTGTGATCGAACTGCGGCGCGATGTAAATCCGACCGTTCTGCTAAACCAGCTATATAAACATACACAGTTACAGGATACATTCGGGGTGATTATGCTTGCTCTGGTAAACAACGAACCGAAGATTTTAAATCTCTTACAGATGCTTGACTATTACTTAAAGCACCAGGAAGAAGTGGTTACGCGCAGAACAAAATACGATTTAAATAAAGCGGAGGAGCGCGCACATATCTTGCAGGGGCTGATTGTTGCTCTTGACAATATTGACGAGGTAATCAGTATTATCCGCTCCTCAAAGACAACACCGATCGCAAAGGAACGCCTTACCGAGAGATTCGCACTTGACGAGGCACAGGCACAGGCCATTGTCGATATGCGTCTGCGCGCGCTAACGGGTCTAGAACGCGAAAAACTTGAGGCAGAGTACACAGACCTCCAAAATCAAATTAAACGCTTTAAAGAGATTCTAGGCGATGAGAAAGTGCTTCTTAGCGTGGTGAGGGATGAGCTGATCGCAATCCGCGACAAGTACGGCGATGACCGCAGAACTTCCATCGGCTATGATTCCTTTGATATCAATATGGAGGATCTGATCCCGGATGACAATGTGGTGATTGCGATGACCCGCCTAGGCTATATCAAGCGTATGTCGATCGACAATTTTAAGAGCCAGCATCGCGGCGGCAAGGGAATTAAGGGGATGCAGACTCTCGATGAGGATTTTATTGAAGATCTGTTTATGACAACAAACCACCACTATATTATGTTCTTTACGAACAAGGGGCGCGCCTACCATCTAAAAGCCTACGAGATTCCAGAATCCTCCCGCACAGCACGCGGCACGGCGATCATCAATCTCTTGCAGCTTCTGCCGCAGGAAAAGATAACGGCAGTAATTTCGCTAAAAGAATATAAGGATAACCGCTATCTTTTTATGGCGACCAAAAAAGGGATGGTAAAAAAGACCAAGATCCGCGAGTATGAAAATATCCGCAAAAATGGTTTGCAGGCGATCAGTCTGAAGGAGGAAGACGAACTGATCGAAGTGAAGACAACAAACAATCACAAAGATATTTTCCTAGTGACAAAGGACGGAATGTGTATTCGCTTTAACGAGAAGGATGTCCGCAGTACCGGGCGCACCTCGATGGGAGTGATCGGAATGAACCTCGCGCCGGAGGACGAGATTGTCGCGATGCAGATCGACTCTCAGGGAAAATATATGTTGATCGTCTCGGAAAATGGTCTTGGCAAGCGCACGGATATGGAAGAATTTTCCTGCCAGCATCGCGGCGGCAAGGGAGTAAAATGCTATAAGATACTGGAAAAGACGGGGAATGTTATCGGTGCAAAGGCAGTAAATGAGGACAATGAGGTGATGTTAATTACCAATGAGGGAATTATTATCCGTCTTTCGGTAAACGGTATCAGCAAACTTGGCAGAATTACGTCCGGTGTGAAACTGATGGATATTGACACAGAAAAAGATATACGCGTTGCGAGCGTCGCAAAGGTGAGGGAGAGTACCGCCACCAATGAGGAGGATGTCTTAAAGGAACTGGAAGCGGAGCTTGCGGAGGAGAATCTTCCCGCAGAAAACAGCGAGGGGGAAGAACGGGAAGAAGATAATGTAAAATAATCTTTGCATTCCGTAAAAAAATAAATAGGCAGGAGGGGCTGTTGGGCTTTCAAAAAAGGTCTGGCAGCCCCTGTCTTTTCGAGACCAATCATTTTCATTTAAATTTTAAGCCGTATATGCGGCGGACAGGGGGAAAATATGAGAACGATTCACAGTGACGAAATTACAAAAAACGTGCGCGAGATGTGCATACAGGCCAATCTTATCTTATCCGATGATGTAGAATCAAGAATTCTTGGCGCGGGGGAAAAGGAAGACTCATCGCTCGGAAAAAGGATTCTTGGACAGCTAAAAGAAAATCTTGAGATTGCAAAAAACGATCAGATTCCGATCTGTCAGGATACCGGTATGGCGATTGTATTTTTAAATATCGGGCAGGACGTACATATTGAAGGTGTTCTGGTGGAAGATGCAGTAAACGAGGGAATTCGTCAGGGGTATCGCGACGGCTATCTGCGCAAATCTGTGGTGGGTGATCCGATTCTTAGGGAAAATACAAAGGATAATACGCCGGGGATTATTCATTACAGTATTGTGCCGGGAGAAAATTTAGAAATTATTGTAGCACCAAAAGGATTTGGCAGTGAAAATATGAGTCGTACTATCATGTTAAAACCGGCGGACGGCATCGAGGGCATAAAGCGGGCGGTTGTGGAAACCGTAATGCTTGCAGGACCGAATGCCTGCCCTCCGATTGTAGTCGGTGTTGGAATTGGCGGGGATTTTGAAAAATCTGCGATCCTTGCAAAAAAAGCACTCACCCGCGACCTAGATACACCATCCTCTCTCCCGCATATAAAAAACTTGGAGGAAGAATTATTAAAAGAAATTAATGAAACTGGTATTGGTCCCGGCGGTCTGGGCGGAAAAGTAACAGCCCTCGGAGTAAATATTGAAACTTATCCAACCCATATTGCAGGGCTTCCGGTTGCAGTAAATATCTGCTGTCATGTAAACCGTCATGTAAGAAGAATTATCTGATATTAAGACGTTGAAAACATAATCAGTTTTGTGGATAATTTTTCAGAAGATCATAGAAAACGTGGATAAAAATTTTTATAAGCGATAATTAATTTTGTAAGTATGGAGGAGCTTAAAAATGGAGAAATATATTACTCTGCCAATCACAAAAGAAATTGCCCACAGTTTGACGGCGGGCGATTATGTATATTTAACAGGAATACTTTACTCGGCAAGAGATGCCGCGCATAAACGTATAATGGAAAACTTGGCGGCGGGCGGTGAGCTTCCCTTACCAATAAAAGATCAGACGATCTATTATCTTGGACCAACGCCGGCAAAGGAGGGGCAGGTAATCGGATCGGCAGGTCCAACCACTAGCAGCCGCATGGATAAATACACGCCAACCCTGATTTCTCTCGGTATGACTGGGATGATTGGCAAGGGCAGGAGAAGTGCGGAAGTGATCGAGGCGATCAGGGAGAACCATGCAGTGTACTTTGCCGCAGTTGGAGGCGCGGGCGCGCTCTTGTCAAAATGCATTGTAAAAGCAGAGGTGGTTGCTTATGAAGATCTGGGCGCAGAGGCAATCTATAAATTGGAAGTAAAGGATTTTCCAGTGATTGTAGTGATCGATGATAAGGGAGGGAATTTGTACGAGAGGGGATGAAAAAATATAGGTATTAAATAAAATACAGTAAATGGAATTTATTAGGAAAAACAGTAAAATAGATATATATTTATTAAAACGATACTTTAAATTATATAATTTGTATGGTATAATAGAAGGTACTAATCAATTTCCTGTGATAAAGCGATAAAAAACAAAAGGAGAAAATATCAGATATGGATAGTAAGGAAGTAAGCAGAGAAGATATAAAAAGATTCGTTGGGAATGGAATAGGAAACTATATCCGGCTGAACAGGGAAGCAGGGGACTATTCGCAGCAGGATATCTGTGATGGGATCTGTTCAGTCAGCAAGTTCTCAAGGGTCGAACTGGGTGAGAGGGCAGTGGATTATCAGACAATTGAGGCATTCTTAAGCAGGATGAAGATGGATAGAACATCCTATGAGTTTGTCCTTGATGAGGAGGACGCTGTAGGATACAAACATCGGCAAAGGATTGAGACCTTAATAACAAAAAGGAAATATGAACAGGCGGAAGAAGAATTAAAAGCTTATGTAGAAAAATATGGGACGAAAAAACTTCAAGGTCAATTCTATTTATTTCAGAGTGCGCGGTTGGAGCGGGAGAAAGAAAAGCCGGATAAAAGTAAAATGAAAGAATTGTTTATCGATGCTCTTACGGTTACTGCAAAAGACTATCAACGCAAACTAGAAGAGAGAAAAATTTTAAGTGATCTTGAACTGGAATGTATTACAGAAATCATGCACTGTATTAAAAGTTCGGCGGAGAGGGAAGATAAGCAGCAAAAACTCTATCAGTATTTTCAGTGGAGTAAGGAAAGAGAAAAATTTTTGGCATTTGCCTTTCGCGCAGCAATGTTATATTATGCGGAAACTCTCTACGAAAACGGAAAGTTTGACCTCTGCATCCAGATATGCGATGAAGTTTTGGAGGTTTATTATGGCACTTCAAAACTGGGCGATCGCGGGAAAGTATTTTTTCTCAGAGCAAGGGCAAGAAGAGCGAGGGGAAGAAGGGAGGATAGAAAGCTGTATATCCGGGATTTTAGGATTGCCCACAGTGTATTTTCCTTTTATGATGGGAAGGGAAGTATAATGAAAAAGCAGATAGAGGAGGAAGAGGGATGGCCATTTACCGAATAGCAGATATGATCCGAATGCGCCGGAAGGCATTAAACTGGACACAGGAAGAACTAATTCAACTCTATAATGCGGGGGATGAAAGTAGAGATATATCTGGAGATCGGGCGCGAGGTCAAAAGGGGGAAAAGGATAGCGATCAGAGCAATGAGATATGTTCAGTACAGGTGCTGCATCGCATTGAGAATGGTGAAGTACAAAAAGTGAAGATCAATGTCTATCAGGATATTATGGAGAAGTTTGGCATCCTTCCAGAGCGGATGTATGCTTCCCTTATGGTTACGGACAGCAAAGCGTTAAATTTAAAAATAGAGATTGATACATATTTCTATACTGATCATTATGAATATGTAGAAAAGGAATTACAAAAATTGGAAGTCATGATGATCCCTGGCTATGCGCGAAATGAACAGTATTTGATGGAGCGCAGAGCGACCTTTGCCTATATGCAGAGAAAAATACCCCCAGAAGAATATTTGAAAATCTTATGGAATGCGCTGCGGCTTACCATTCCAATGATAGATGAGATTGATATTTCAGAATGGCCATTTAATGAAGAAGAATTCAATATTTTATCCGGTATTGGAAATGCATATCATTTTATGGAGGAAAGGGAAAAGGAATTAGAGTTTTTCCTAAAGTTAAAGGAAAATGTAGAGAAGGAATATATGGATACAGCACACTATGTTGTGTGGCATATGAGGGCATTAAGTGGATTATCACAGTTAATGTGCAGGGAACGTTGGCATAAGAAATCTATAGAATACTGTAAAATTGGGATCGAAGAATGTAAGGAACAGAGGATTTTAGGGAAAGTATATGATTTTTTGTATGATATTGTCTGGAATAAGGAACAACAGATAAGAGAGGGGATCTTTGATCGTGTGGAATCGCCAGAAGAGAGAGAAGCATTGATAAAGGAAGAACGAGCATTTTGTAAAGAAATGCTTGCTCAGGCATATAATTTAAGTTTGGCACAGGGTAGTATTCATGATTCAGAGAAAATAAAAATGCTTTATCAAGAATTTTACCCAAAGGAGGCTAAACTGCTTTGACAATATCGATGGAATGGGAATTTGTGGGGCTGTGGTTTTTGGCTTTGTAATCAAAAGGGTGATGATAAATAATTTTTTAACAAACTTCATTTTGTAAATCTCTTTTTCTTTTTTCTATTATTTTCTAAAATTTTCTAAGGGCATATCTCACTTCCTTGTATAGCAACTGGAAGATACAAGGAAGTGAAATGCATTTCTTATAGTGTGATAATATCATATTGAAATAGAATTGTACCTGCCAAAATTGGAAAAATTATTTTTTTATCATAAGGTAATCAAAGGTGTAAGTAAATAAATTAGATTTCCTTCCCTTAGATAATGTAAACGGAAGGGATACAAATAAAGAAGATATAAAAACAACCTATTAAAATTGGAAAAAAATATTTTCCGATTTTGATAGGTAAACCTTTTGGAGGATATGATATAGTGATAATGTAAAAAAGTTAATATAAATAGCTGTATTTGCCCATAGGGAGAATAGGCAAGTAAGGCAGATTATCAAAACAACGTCAGAGCATACAAAAGCAATAAAAGAATATTTAGAAAGGAGTTTTAAACATGAACTTTCTGCTGAAGAAGAGAAGAAATTTGAAGAATAAGTTCAGAAAGTACATTTTAAAATATAATTATTTAGATAGAAGGAGGTGAATAAATATGTTGGAAGAGGAACTGGCTGATTGTGGTATTTGGATCAGCGGAGAAGGACACGGAAGCTGCGGAACGAAGCCTCCAGCGCAAGTACCTTTAGGGTAATGGGAGGAAGACAATAGCAAAGGTAAAAGACCATGACCGTAATGGTAAATGGTCTTTTGCGCGTATAAAAGGATAAGTAAGGGGAAAATAATATGATTCGTTTAACAAAAAGGGAAAAATATCTTCTGATACTGACAAGTATACTTCGTATGTTAAATGCTGCCATACTGATATTAAGTACTACCAGTGTTGCAAAGGTGATGGAATGTGTGGAAATCGGAGCATCGGATCAGCTCTTAAAAAATATTTTGTTTGTAATTTTAGTGCTTGTCCTGGAAAAGGTAACTGACCTTGGTATGACAGCCGCAAATTTATGTTATGTTTCTGCGGGGGATCTGAATATAAAACGGAATCTTTTAAAGAATATTTTATGGCGACCTCTCCGACTTTTCCGGAAAAAGGACGATGCCTATTATATTAATCTCCTTACAACAGATGTGGGAATGTACCGTGACAGTTGTTTAGAAAGTTATCCATGGATCTGTTATTTTGTAGTTTATTTTGCTTTTTCGATTATAATGCTTGGAAGGCTTAGTCCCTTGCTTGCAGCATCAACACTAATCCTTTCCGTAATTCCTTTTTTAGCGGACAAATTGATTGCGGGAGTGGTAGAAAAATATAAAAATAGGTATTCAAAAGCATCTGAAGCGTCAATGAATGCCCTGAAGGAAATGGTGGAAGGCTATGAAGCAATACGAACCGGGAATGGCCGCACTGCTTTTTTGGAGCGTTCTTATAATAAATTGGCAAACACTCGTTATGCTGCAGCAAAGATGCTTTTTGCAAATGCATTAAGCAGGGAGGCATTATATACAAGCAGTTCAATTTTACGCTTGGTAACCCTGATAATTGGTGCGGTATTGGTTTTAAAAGGGCAGATGAGAGCGGCGATGCTGTATGCTGCCATGAATTATGCAGCGGCTGTGTCAAATAGTTTTAGTAATTTTGCCTACTATAAAATGGCTATTCGCTCAACAAAACAAGTATCACAGAGATTAAAAGAAGAATGTGAACAGCCGTGTGAGGAGGTCACAGAGGAAAAAAGTAAAACTGTGCCAAAATTGGAATACGAATCGGTTTCCTTCTCTTTTGGAGACAAGAAATTATATGAGAATTTTTCCTATCAATTCGAGGCGGGAAAGTGTTATGCTGTTATTGGTGAGAGCGGAAGCGGAAAATCTACTTTGACAAAGTTATTTTTAAAATATTATGATGATTATACAGGTACAATCCGTCTGAACGGTAAGGATATTCGACAGATAAGCGAGGAGGATATTTATGAACAGGTTGGAATTATTGATCAATCGCCATGGATATTTAATGCTTCTCTCTATGAAAATATTACAATGTGTACTGGAATACCAAAAGAAGATACAAAGGAGTATCAGCAACTATTAGAGGCACTTAATCTGACAGAACTCTCAAAGCGGGTGGGAGATAAACCATTGGGGGATTTTGGAGATCATATATCTGGTGGGGAGCGTCAGAGGATTAATCTTGCCCGTGCATTAAAGAATCAAGTTAAGCTAATGATTTTTGATGAACCAACTACAGGACTCGATCCGGAGAACGTAAGGATAGTAAATGATTTTATTTTTAGTCAAAAGGATGTTACGAGAATTGTAATCAGCCATGACTGGTCGGAAGAGTATTGGAAAAAGTTTGACGGAGTAATAAAGATTAAAACTGAAAATTAAATATTTAATGACTATGAAACCAAAGAAGGAATTGATTATATGATCACTAAAGCACAAATGTCTAAACCATCCGTAATCACAATTGAATAGGTAACACAACACATCAGAGCGTATAGAAACCAGTCTATGCGCTCTGGGTAAGGGAACTGATAGCAGAAAGGCGTTTCCAAATGTTGTCGGCACGATATGACAGCGGGCAGGGGGAACAGAACTCAACTTTAAGATAATCAACCAACTGATAGAAGAAATTCTTCCTTGAATAATGGATATTTTTTAGGTCGCCTATTCCAACTATCCAACAGATAAAGGGCAGGAAGGAATGGTGTGTTTGGCGGCTGCCCGAATTTGTCTTGGAGGGGCAGATGGAGCAGGAAAATATCAGAGAGGGGGCGGAGCCCCCTAAAAAGCAAACTCACTTTCTGCTATCGCATCTCTGTTTGAAGACAGTGATTTATCCGATCGATAAGTCCTTGTGGCTGAAATGGTTTTGCTATAAAGCCATCTGCGCCAAGCTCAAGTGCAGTTCTAACATACCGTTCTTGGCATCTGGCAGAAAGCATAGTTACCTTCAAGTTCGGATATGTTTTTTTAATTTCTTTTAATGTATCCAATCCATTCATATTTGGCATAGCGATATCTAACAGGCATAGATCGATATCTTTGTTCACCAAAATTTCCAGAGCTTCTTTGCCGTCCTCCGCCTGGCTTATCGTATGTCCGTTAGGGGTCAGAATATTTTCAAGCATCATTCTCATAAAGGCAGAATCATCGATCGCGAGAATTTTTTTGCCGGATACTTTTTCTGCGCCTGGAAGATAGCCAGTGATCGCGTCAATCTGATTCTGACTTAATACGGGCTCGTTGGGAGTTCCCCCCACAAGACTTTCCATTTCTTCCTCCGATATTTTTGTTTCGTTTCCGCTCTGGTATCCGAGCAGTCCGTCAATGGAAATATGCAGTAAATGTGCAAGTTTTGGCAGTACTTCAACGTCTGGCAGGGAGATTCCTGTTTCCCATCGGGAAATTGCCTGGGGAGTGACACTGAGTTCTTCTGCCAGAGTTTTCTGGGTTATTTCTTTGCGCTCGCGGTACTGCCTAATCATTTCTCCAATATACATATTATTCTCCTTTAAATTTTTTATTTTTATCTGTTAATGGCATTATATCATAGATTACAGATATCTGTCACTCAATTGCAAATTGTTTTTTCGTTTTGAAACGAATATAGGTACTGTGAAATATTAAGATATTGACTAGAGAAGAAAGGGTATTTTAAATAAAGAAAGTGACTATGGTTGATATGATGTTATGTTAAAATCCAAAAAGAGTGGGTTGTTTACAATAATTATGGAGTTTAAGGCACATGATCGGGAGGAAGAAGAAAATTTGAAGGAAATGGTTGTCTCTGCACTGAAACAGATTGAAGAAAAGAATTAAAGTGCGGATAGATGCCGGAAATTTGCAGAAAGCTGCATCCATGGTAGGAGCGGAAAAAGAAAACAGGAGTACAAAGAAAGTAATGACAGAGAAGATAGATTTATTTTAAGGGAGGGACGCTCCCTTTAATAGAGAAGAAATGATCTCTCGGAATTTTGAGTGATTTGGATTCTGAGAGATCATTGCGTATGTTGGATAGTTAATTAAGTTTACTTGAAAAGAACATAATAGTCTGTGTAAATAATTTTATTACCTCCCCCGGATAGTTTCTCCTCCGATCTGGAAAAACCGATCTGTTTCGCTGCTGTTTTTCGCTCATCGGCAAAGGGAGGAATTTTTGTGGCGATCATTTCACAGTCGAATAATTTAAAGGCAGGGTGCAGAATCAAGGACAGAATTTCAAAAATATGTTCCGCGCGCTCATAATCGCTTCGAATATCCAGGCGCAGTAGACCACAATTGTTGAAATAATCTTTAGCTTTGCGGTTAAATAATTCAATTGTGCCGATGGCATGACCGATTTTTTTATCAATTATAGAAAAGCGCACAAAGTATTTACCCTCATAGGACCACAGCCAAAATTCAATTGCGCGGTGCATCCGCTCTAGGGAGGTGTAATAGAAATCATCGCCGTTGCAGTTGTCGCTGTTAAAAAGTGGAACTGCTTTTTTATCTGAGTATACTTTTAGCAGATCCGGTGCGTCGGTAATTTCTACCAGACGCAGAAGATAATTTTCATTTTCATATACGGGACATTTTTCATATGGATTCATTTATAAAACCTCCGTTTAATGTTGATAATTCTATTCTATCATGGGATATACGACAGCGATTTGTCGTAATTGTATAAGGAAATTATTTTTTCAGCGGCAGAAAGTACGCATCTGCGAATTTTTTCTGGTTCTATCACTTCAATATTATCGCCCATGGATAAAAGTGCCCCAAACCAAAACTGTTCATTATCCACTACCGTTGCTTTCATTAAAAGATCTCCGTTTGGAAATTCTTGTATAGTGCTGGCTTTTAGGTATTCTACTGCCCGCGATTTTGCTTTTTGTTTACAGCGCAAAATTATATCCGTATACTCTCTCTGATCTTTTTGCTCTCTCTCCTGTAAAATCGTATCCGCTCTTTTGTGTTCTCTTGTAAATGGTTCTTCAGTGAGGATAAGATTTTCCATCCGCACAAGTTTGTATGTGCGATAGTCCTGCTTTCTTTTGGAATAGGCAAGAAGATACCAGGCATACCATTGATAGATAACGGCGATCGGTTCGACAAGGTGCGTGCGGGTTTCATTATTATTATTGGTATAGGTGAAATGAACAGTGCATTTTTTTGTAATGGCAGTCTGTAGTTTCTGGAAGATGGTTTGTTCTCCCTCGCGCAGGACAGAAAAATCTAAGATAATGCAGTTATTATTTAAACTGGAGGGGGCAGGTGCTATAAGGGATAATTTTTCGAACATATGTTTTGCTTTGGGACTATCAGTAGCAGAGATATATCCCCGCAGCGCAGTTAAAATCAATGAATATTCGTCGGAGGTGGCAAATGCCGCATCAATCTTAAATTGATCAGATACTTCGTAGCCGCCAGCACTTCCGTTTACTGCAATAATCGGGATTCCTGCAATACAGAGAGAATCGATGTCCCGCTGTATGGTTCGTGTGGATACTTCAAAATATTTTGCAAGTTTGCTTGCGGAACTTCTTCCGTGATTTAAAAGATATATGGTGATAGCATAAAGGCGTTCTATTTTCATAGTTTTTTCCTCCTTAAAAGTTTTTTCTTCTATTTTGACATAGATTGAGGAATTTTTCAATTCGTGAAATTTTAGATAATCAGATGAAATATGAGAAAAGGGGTTGTATTTTGAATAATATGATAACATTGTACAGCGGGAAATTGTATTGTGGAAGAATAATTCTGTATGAAGGTGAAGAAAATGGGTATCTTAAATATAAGGTAAAAAAACTTTTTTAAAAAAATCAAAAAAAACTGTTGACAGGACTAATTTTTTTTGATATAGTAGTCCATGCACCGATGAAAAACGGTAGTCAGTGCAGTGAAAAGTCAATACCTTGGTAGCGAATTTTCAGGTGAGGAGAAATACTCAAGAGGCTGAAGAGGCGCCCCTGCTAAGGGTGTAGGTCGGGTGACCGGCGCGAGGGTTCAAATCCCTCTTTCTCCGTTCTTTTTTCAGGATTTTACGGCGGATAAGAAAAGTCGAAAAAACTTGAAAAAAGTTCTTGACAGGATAAAAGAAGCATGATATA
>CAJUCG010000034.1 GCA_910585065.1 uncultured Lachnospiraceae bacterium | reverse complement strand
AGAGATGTCCTGTTTTCTCCGGTGTTGGCAATGTCCCGATCAAAGTCTCCGGATATATCGGAATCTCACGGATATCACATTCCCCGCCCTCTGTTTCAAGCGTTGCTTTAGCTTCCATTTTTGTCCACTGTGCATAGAGAGTGTGCGCTGTCTGCGTCCTTACGGGTGTGGTTTCGCTTATTTTTTCGCCGCCCTGCTCACTTGTGTACCAGCCATCAAAAAGATACCCTTCCTTTTGTACTACGGGCAGTGTGCCGTATGCCATCCCATATTCGACGGTTTTTGCAGGGATCTCAACTTCTTCTGCCTGGAAGGAAACGCTTATCTCTGTGCTTCCCCAATGCGCGTACAGCGGTATGGAGGAAGTGACAGTAACCTGATCTGAAGGATTCACCCTCTCGCCCCCGTCATAGGCGGTATACCATCCCAAAAATTGATATCCTTCTTTTTTTGGTGTTGGCAGTGTTTTATATGATTCACCAAAATTTACCAAAATCTCGGTTTCGTTTAGCTCTCCGCCGTTTGCATACAGATCTACACGGATGGAAAGTGGCTTCCAGTGTGCATAGAGCGTGGAGGAACTTGCTATTGTTGTCTCATCCACTCGAACCCCACCGTTTTCCTTGGTAAACCATCCTAAAAAATCATATCCGACACGAACGGGCGTTGGCAGTGTTCCATAGCTCTTTCCCGGTTCCACAAATAATTCCGGCTCGGAGACAAAACCTCCGCCTGTCGGATTAAGGGATATCATTTCCCCCTTTTGTGCCTGTATCCCCTGTGCCGTCGCAGAAGGTTCTGCTGCCTGCGCGAACTGTGGTCGCTGGACATACCCGCCCGCCATGTTGATAGTAAGTGCGATCGCTAACATTCTCGCAATCCATTTACTTTTTCTCATTTTGTTTTCCCCCTTTCACAAATAGCAAAGCCAGTAGATATTTTGTTACATTATAGTGCCTTTATCGACATCTTTTTCGCACTTGATAATAGAGGAAAAGTTTCACTTATTTCACCTTGAATGCGAATTATTTTGATTTTTGCTTTTATATCTGTTAGAATAAAAGGATAAGAAAACTCAAGTTTGTGCCCGTGCAATCCGATATAAAGATAGGATGGACTTACAATGCAGCGGATAAAGCAAAGGCAGTACGGAGGAAAGCTATGGGAAAGTGGAATATCGGGAGGATGGAATTTGCCACAAAGGAAGATTATAAGGCGGGATGCAGGGATTTAAAGCGCATCCAGACACTTGTGGCGGGGGTGGAATTGGAAGATCGCGGGGAGGCGGCGGAACTTTACGAAATGCTGGAAAAGCAGCCATTTCTTTTTGAGAGCGAGCTGGGGGTGGCATTCCGCGCTTACATAGACGATAAGGCGGGCGGGATTAGACATCCGCGCGGGGTTTTCCCGGAAGAGTGTCTGTTTACTGGAAAGGCAGCAAAGAAAAAGAAGGCAAAACAAAAGCGGGAGGAGAAGTCGGACGGAAGAGAGGCAATGCGCTCCGAGCAGATGAAACTGCGCGATCGCGATATCGGACGGCAAAAAAAGGAGGAGGAACCCGCTCTTTACCGGGATTTTTCCAGTGTGCGGGCGAAAACGGCTAGGGAAAACAAAGAAAGACAAAACTTTCAAAGAGGAAGGGAAGTGGGGACGAGAAGGAGGGAGATTGAGCAAAATTCAAATATAAGCTGGGATTTTCGAAACGATTCGGGAGAGGAAGCCGAAGAGTATTACCCATATAATAAAGAGAAAAAGCGCGGGGACAAAAGTGGACGAGGAAAGAAAAAGCATCGGTGGTTAAGGTTTCTTTGTATTCTGTCGGGGCTTGGGTTGATTTTGTTCGCGCTCTACCAAATATTTTCCTATGATATTTTAAGCTATATCAGCGAGCGCAAAATGGAGGAGTTAGCCTCCTGCATCCTCACACCGATTGAGCCGGAGGTTTCGGAGGCACATCGGATTGCAGACTTGATTGCAAGTGGTCTATACACCGAGGAGGAGGCAATTGAAATTGCAAAAAAAGAGGGGCAGGAGACAGCGGCGGAAAGCGTGACGGAGGATGGCATTTTGTACCGGTACAGCGTTTTGTACGAGAGAAATCCAGAGATGGCTGGCTGGATTTCGCTTGAGGGTACGGTGATCAATTACCCCGTGATGTTAACTCCTGCGGATGAGGAATATTATCTGAAAAAAGGATTTGATAAAAAATACGATATCAACGGAATTCCGTTTATGGATGCGCGCTGTAATGTGGAGAAGCCAACATCGAACTTCTTGATTTACGGTCATAATATGAAGAATGGATCGATGTTTTCCGCACTGCTTTCCTATGAACAGGAATCATTTTATAAGGATCATCCGGTGATTCGCTTTGATACGGTGTACGCGCGCGGGGAATATGAGATTGTCGGAGTATTTCGGGCGCAGGTGCCATATGCCTCGGACAAAGAGGCATATCGATATTATTCTTTTATTGACACACAGGATGAGGAGGAATATAATACTTATATCCGTTATGTGAAAGAGCAGTCGTTTTATGAGACCGGGATTACAGCGGAGTACGGGACGCAGCTTTTGACACTGTCAACTTGCGACCGATCAGTGGAGGCGGGGAGATTTGTAGTTGTGGCGAGAAAAAAATAATTGTTGCAGGAAATGAGGATGATTATGGGATATCAACAAAGTGGTAAAATATGGAAAAAAATAGAGGCAGCAGGATTTGCGACAATGCTGTTTGTGTGTGGGACGGCGGATATAGTTGAACTTGGTGCCGCACAGGCGATGAATCCTTCCGCAAAGGAATATAATCTTACTGTGGAAGATCTGCCGGATGGGGTGGGCAAGGCTTATGCAAAATTTCATGACAGTACTTTAAATGCGGGCAGCTATATGCTTTCCCTTTTTGATGGCTATGATGCGATGATGGCGATGGAGGAGGCACTTACTGCGGCGGGGGAAGATCTTTCGGGCATTGAGTACCAGGCAGTGGAGGCTACAGTCTATGAAAAAGACGAGGAGGGAGATTACTATCCTCTTGACGAGATGCAGGGAATTACTTTAATCTGTTCTCTGCCGGAGAATTTCGCCAAGCATTCAAATGGCGTGCAGATCACAGCAGTGGATGCGAATGGGGCACTCTGCCGCATTGATTCAAAGATTGTTTCGGTAAATGGCAAGGACTGTGTGATGTTTGACTTGTCCGTCTTTACTACTTACGCGATTCTTTATAAGCAGAGCGGGACGCTGACTTCCGGCAGGCAGCCAACCCCAACGCCAACTCCGGTGGAAAAGAAGACGGATACCAACACAGCCCCGACAATATCAAAGACACCGACAAGCACACCGCAAAAGACACCGACACCAAAGCCAGCGGCACCGACGAGTGCGCCGGCAAAGGAGGAGAAAACACCGACGAGGGTGCCTGCGAATAAACCAACTTCAGCACCGGCTCAGACTGCGACAAAAACACCGACAAAAGCACCAGCAAAGACAAATTCGGCACCAGTGCGTGACAAGACACCGCAGACAGGCGATTCCCACGCTCCAGAGCGTTATTTTGCAATGCTTGCGGCGGGCAGTACGCTCGCGGGATTTGGCATATGGATTGGTCACAAAAGGAAGTAGGGAAACCAAAAGATGCTGCTATTTCAGCAGCATCTTTTTTACGGCATCAAAGCGCTTGCGATCCTCTTTTGACATCTGTGCTTCGAGAATCTCTGCGAGCAGTGCGGATTCCTCCGGGGAAAACTTTAACCGCAGCGCATTCATTTTGCTGATCGCTTTCATGTAGAGCGTCGGCATATTTTTTTGCGAGGTTTTTTGTGCTTCCTCTATCAGTTCCGCAAGAAATTTCTTTTTGACCGGGTCAAGACCGGAAAGTTCCGGTCGGTTTAAAAAACTCTGATCCATAAAGAACCTCTCAACTAAAAAATATCATTTCATTCTATTCCGCAGGCGGGTCGGTCATGACAGATTTCAAATTTTCAAACATCTCTTTTTGTTCCGGTGAGAGCATGGAGAAAAGCATATCCGTCATATTAGAAGAATTGTCCGCGGCAGTTTCCGACGACAGTCCTTCCGCGTCAGAGTTCATCCCCTCCATATTCATAAGCGGCGCGAATTCCTGAACAGTTTGATAAATCTTTAACATCTGCATCATGTTTTGCATCTGAGAAAACATTGAGCGTTCCTGTTCACTTAGAAAGGGCGAAAGTTTTGTAAAAATTTCGGAGATAAGATCTGCGGAATTCATTTCCTGTGTATTTCCGAAGTCAAAACGTCTCTTCGGACAGCTCATGCATTCCCTAAGTTCTAGAAATTTTGTGAAAAGGAGCAGGGGCTGGCGCATGGAAAAGGGAATGTAGGGAAGTAGGATACCGCAAAAAAAAGAAAGCCGGCAAAAACTTGTCGATTGCCGAAGCAGGGAATCATTTGTATCGCTCTGAGAGAAATCCATAGCCTACCTCCATACAAAAAGTGATGGCAGGCTTGGGCGATCGTGGGAAATATTCTCGCAATCATCCGCCTGCCATACATTGTATGCAGGAAGATGGAAAAAATAACTCCTATTGTGGATAGTTTAATTGTTCCGGAGTAATTTGCATAAGAACGGTATCAAGGTATTTCTTTGCAAGCAGGCGTGCCATCGGCAAATTCATGTCGAGATAATTGCCGCAGCAGATGGCGGACGCACCTGGTACTTCGCCGTCAAAGGAGGCGATAAAGGAAAACATTTCCTTTAAGAGCGGCACGATATCCCCGGAGGTATATTCTCCCGCGAGCAAAAGGTAAAATCCAGTGCGGCATCCCATCGGACCAAAATATATGGTTTTTTGACCATATTCTTTGTGATTGCGCAAAAAAGTGGCACTGAGATGTTCAAGAGTGTGGATCTCCGCCGTATTCATTACAGGTTCGCAGTTGGGACGTGTTAGGCGCAGATCAAAAGTGGTGATTATCTCGCTGCCGATCTTGTCCTGGCGGGAGACATAAACCCCCGGCAAAAGACGCAGATGATCAACGGTAAAACTTGCAATAGTTTTCATAAAAAACCTCCGTTTTCAGATAATTTCCCCTATATTATAGCGAATCACTCACATGATCGCAAGAAGAAATCTCTTTTCCACTTGACAGCGGGGGTGGGTATATTATAATAAAGGAAGCAGAAAAAGTGCGCACAAGGCGTTTTGGGGCGAAAAGAAAGGAGAATATTATGATTAAAAATATTATTTTTGATATTGGAAATGTATTGGCACATTTTAGATGGAAGGACTATCTTTGCGAACATTTTGACGGGGAGGCGAGAGAAAAAATCGCGGACGCGACAGTGAGGGGACCATACTGGGATGAGGTGGATAGGGGAGTCCTGCCGATCGCAGAGATCGCTAAAAAATGTGGAGTGTTGGTGCCAGGGTTTGAAAAAGAGATCGAAAAATTTTTTGCGGAGCGCGAACAGCTTGTGGAGGAGTATGATTACTCGGCGGCTCTGGTGAGAAGCCTTAGAGCGGCGGGGTATCATGTCTATCTGCTCTCAAATTATGCGGGAGATGTATTTGATTATGCGCGAAGACATTTTGAATTTATTCCGCTTACTGAGGGAGGCGTGATTTCCTATGAGATCCACAAGGTAAAACCGGAGCCGGAAATCTATGAAGAATTGCTGCGCCGCTATCAGCTTGTGCCGGAGGAATCCGTATTTATCGATGATCTTGAGCGCAACCTTTCCGGCGCGGAAAAATTCGGTATGCATACGATCCTGTTTACTGATCTTTCGGACACATTAAAAAAATTGGAAAAACTTGGCGTAACGCCAATAAAGGCAATGATTTTTGATGTGGACGGAACACTTTGGGATACAACAGCGGCAGCAGCAAAAATCTGGGGGGATGTAGCGGCAAAGTATCCGGAAATCAAAGATACCGTTACGGCAGAAAAATTAAAAAATCTGTATGGGCTGCCGCTTGAGGATATTGCAAAAAAGCTTTTTGTATCAGTGCCGGAGGAATTTGCAATCCGCGTGATGGAAGAGTGCGTAAAGGTGCAGTGTCCTGTTTTGGCGGGCGGTGCGGCTTCCTTAATCGGCGATGTCGCGGGCGCGTTTTTAAAGCTGAGGGAAAAATATCGCATCTTTATTGTAAGTAACTGCCGCAGCGGATATATTGAGGCGATGCTTTCCGCGCATCATTTGGAAGAACTTGTGGATGATTTTACCTGCCCTGGCGATACGGGTCTGTTAAAGGCGGACAATATCAAACTGATCTGTGAGCGAAACCATCTGCCGCTCTCAAAAGTTATTTACGTCGGGGATACACGCCCGGACGAGATAGCAGCGCATTCGGTGGGCGTTCCATTTGTCTTTGCAGAATACGGTTTTGGAACTTGTGAAGATCCGGAATATCGGATTGGGGATATTATGGAGCTTGCAGATATGTTCTAAAAATCGCCGTAATCATAATCAGAGGAATGGATTAGTCCAGTTTGCTGATATAACCAAATAGCGGCTGTGCCAGGCGAAAATGATTGGTATGCGCGCAGAGGGGGATAAAAATGAAACTTATATTTATGGAAGCGGATACGCTGGGAAATGATGTAGATCTAAGTGCGTTTAATTCGTTTGGGGAGGTTGTGGTCTACGGGAAGTCAAATCCAAAAGAGAATGCGGCACGCATAAGAGAGGCAGATATTATAATTGTAAATAAAATTCCAATAAATGAAGCACTTTTGCAGGATTGCAAAAATCTGAAATTGATCTGTCTGACCGCGACCGGCACCAATAATGTGGATTTCCCATATGTGACAGGGCGGGGGATCAGGGTGACGAATGTAAGCGGTTATTCGACGGAGTCCGTGGCACAACATACCTTTGCACTTTTATTCTATGTATATGAAAAATTGTATTTTTATGATCGCTATGTAAAATCGGGTGAGTATGTAAAGTGCGATATTTTTAGTAAATTTGATGTGCATTTTCATGAACTTTTTGGCAAGCGTTTTGGCATTGTGGGGCTTGGTGCGATCGGCAGACGGGTTGCCGGGATTGCGCGTGCGTTTGGCTGCGATGTGGTTTATTATTCAACTACTGGCGCGCACGATGATCCAGAATACCGGCGCGTGGACAAGGAAACTTTGTTTCGGGAATCGGATATTATCTCCATCCACGCCCCGCTAAATCCTGCCACAAAAGATTTTGTGGGATGGAAGGAACTTTCCCTGATGAAGAGGGATGCAGTACTTTTAAATCTTGGGCGCGGCGCGATCGTTGATCAGGAGGCACTGGCAAGGGCGTTATTAGAAGAAAAAATCGGCGGCGCGGGGCTTGATGTGCTTACCGCCGAGCCAATGGCAGAGGACAATCCCCTTCTTGCGGTACAGGATTCCACCCGTCTGATTATTACGCCGCATATCGCCTGGGCAACTACCGAGGCAAGGCAGCGTTGTGTGGACGAAGTGGCACAAAATATCAGGGCATATCTGCAAGGACGAGAAAGAAATTGTGTGACAAAATAATTTGGAAATAAAAGGAAAAAATGCATATGGATATCGGGGAATATTTAAAGACGCACCGTCTGGTAACAGACGGTGCGATGGGAACATACTATGCAAAAAGGGGAGAAAAAGAAAGTCTGGTTTCCGAGTGGGCAAATATAAAAGAGCCGGAAATAATCGCAAAGATTCACCGCGCTTATCTTGCGGCGGGGGCAAGTCTTATTCGCACAAATACATTTGCAGCGGGCAGACAGACACTTGGAATAGATAAAGGGCAGCAGGAAAAAATTGTGCGTGCTGCGTGCCGGATTGCGAAGTCGGAGATTGAAGCGCATACTGCGCGCACGGGAAAGCCCTGTTTTTTGGCGGGGGATATCGGACCGCTAAGAGAGTTTATGGAAAATGGAGAAACGACGGACGCAGAATCGGAGTATCGCGCGCTCGTCGATTTATTTTTGGATGAGGGCGTTTCCGCGCTCTGGTTTGAGACCTTTCCGGATATGGGAGGAATGGAAAAGGCGGCGGGTTATGCCAAGGAAAAATTTCCGTCAATATTTTGCGCAGGGCTGTTCTGCATAAATCAAAACGGCTATTCGGTATCAGGTATTCGCGCAAACCGCCTGATTGCACAGGCTGCACAATCGGAAGCACTCGATGCAGTCGGTCTAAACTGTGGTGTTGGTTCTGGACATATGTTACATATTGTGAAAAATTTGTATTTGCCGGAAACAAAATATTTCTGTGTTCTTCCAAATGCCGGTTATCCGGAACAATTGCAAAATCGTATGGTATTTATGCGCAATGAAAATTATTTTCGGAAAAATATGGAAGAAATAGCCGCGCATGGCGTATCGATCATTGGAGCTTGCTGCGGATCATCTCCGGAATATATAAAGGAACTATCAGAAAATATTTTGCCCCTGTCTGTCTGTTCGAAAGATAGAGGGGAAGGGAAAAAAGAAAGCATAGATCTTAGAGAAAATAAAGAAAGCGCGAATGAAAATAATTTTCTTATGCAATTACTAAAACATAAAAAAGTAATTGCCGTCGAACTCGATCCGCCCTACGATGCCAATGATCAGAAGATTATAGCAGCAGCACAGCGTCTAAAGGAAATTGGTGCGGATCTTATCACTATCGCAGATTCTCCCCAGGGGCGCAGCCGTATGGATTCGGTGCTGTCGGCAGTAAAACTTACGAATATTACCGGATTGCCTGTTATGCCCCATATTTGCTGCCGGGATAAAAATATGATTGCCATGCGCTCCATACTGCTTGGCGCATACGCTAATGGAATCAGGAATTTTCTTTTTGTTACCGGAGATCCGGTGCCAGGAGAACTGCGCAGCAGTGCGACGGGAGTATTTGATTACAATTCCATGAAGCTGATGAATTTTGTGCGCGAAGTAAATCGTGAGCATTTCTCTGATGAACCGATAGTTTACGGGGGCGCGCTCAATCAGGGGCGGATAAATTTTGATATAGAACTTTCCCGCGCACAGAAAAAAATAGATGCGGGAGCATCCTATTTTCTAACGCAGCCCGTCTACGGAGCGCGGGATATCGAGCGGCTTTTTTTGTTGAAAAAAACATTGAATACAAAGCTTCTTGCCGGGATTATGCCCTTAGTTAGCTACCGCAATGCCAATTTCGTAAAAAATGAAGTGAGAGGAATCGATATCCCGGATAAAGTGCTTTCTTCCTATCATCCGGAGATGAGCAGGGAGGAAGGGGAGGATGTAGGTGTGAGGATCTCACTTGCGGTAATGAAAGAACTTGAAAGTTTTGTGGATGGATTTTATTTTATGCTGCCATTTAATCGCGTGGGATTACTTGAAAAGATAATAAGGGAGAAATTATGACAAGACAGGAGTTTAGAGAATTAACAGAAAAAAAACGTGTTATTTTAGATGGCGCGACAGGAAGTTCACTGCTTGCATCAGGAATGCCTTGCGGGGTTTGTCCTGAACAGTGGATCTTGGAAAATCCAGAAGTACTTCTCTCGCTGCAGGAACAATACCTTTTAGCAGGTACGGATATCTTATACGCCCCAACCTTTTCCGCTAACCGCATTAAATTAGCGGAATACGGACTTTCCGAAAATATTCATGAGATGAACCGGGAGCTTGTCGCACTCTCGAAGAAAGCGGTGCAGCGTGCCGGACGGGAGGGCAGTGCTTTTGTGGCAGCGGATCTTACAATGACGGGAAAAAACCTTGCTCCGATTGGAACAATGGATTTTGAAGAGCTGGTGGAAGTTTATAAAGAACAGGTGTTCGACTGCATAAAGGCAGGTGCAGATCTGTTTGTGGTGGAGACAATGATGAGTTTGCAGGAATGCCGCGCGGCACTCCTTGCCGTCAGGGAAACTTGTGAACTTCCGGTGATGATAACACTTACCTTCCGCGAGGACGGGCGCACATTCCATGGAAATTCCCCGGAAACGGCGGCTCTTATCCTTGGAAAGATGGGTGCGGATGCGGTTGGGATGAACTGTTCAACAGGGTCCGATAAACTTCTTCCCCTTGTAGGGCGCATGGTAGAAATTTCTGATGTCCCTGTAATTGTAAAGCCAAATGCGGGACTTCCCGTACTAAAGGGCGGAAAAACGGTTTATGATATGGGTGCGGAGGAGTTTGCAAAGTATATGGGGGAGGTGCTTCTTGCAGGTGCCGCCATTGTGGGAGGATGCTGCGGGACAACACCAAAATATATTAAAATTTTAGCGGATACCGCTGCCAAATTCGCACCCGTGATCATGCATAAAAAGCATTTGCGGATGCTTGCAACCCCGCGCAGCGTGTTAAAAATTGATCTGGATGGGAAATTTCTTGTGATTGGGGAGCGAATCAATCCGACCGGAAAAAAGGCATTGCAGCAGAGCCTGCGAGAGGGTGATCTTTCGATGGTGGAGGAGATGGCGCAGGCACAGGCTGCGGACGGTGCGGATATCCTCGATATCAATATGGGAATGAATGGGATCGACGAAAAGGAAATGATGCTCGCTGCGATCGAGACCGTTTCCGGGCTGGTGGATGTACCCCTTTGCATTGATTCGAGCCATCCGGAAATTATTGAAGCGGCATTAAGGCGTTATCCGGGGCGCGCGCTGATCAATTCTATTTCACTTGAGCCAGGAAAAATGGAACAGCTCCTTCCGGCGGCAAAAAAATATGGCGCGATGTTTATTCTTCTGCCGCTTTCACAAAATGGTCTGCCAAAGGATATGGAGGAGAAAAAACAAATTATTGATACCATTCTTTCAGAGGCAAAAAAATACGGACTTTCCGAGGAGGATATCTTTGTAGACGGGCTGGTCAATACCGTTGGCGCAAACCCGTCAGCGGCAATTTCGGCAGCAGAAACCATTCGTTATTGTAAGGAAAAACTTGGCGTGGCGACAATGTGCGGGCTGTCCAATATTTCTTTTGGTCTGCCAGAACGGGCATTTGTCAATGCGGCTTTCCTTGCATTTTCCATCCAGGCGGGCATTACGGCAGCAATTGTCAATCCATCACAAAAATTATTGATGAATATAGCGGCTGCCTCCGATCTGCTCTGTGGCAGGGAGGGCGCGGATCTGCGCTATATTGAGCACGCGACAACAGACCCGGTGGCATTAGTGTCAGCGGCGGAACTGACCAAATTAAAGGAGGAGGCAGAAAGGGGAAGAGGAAATAGGCAAAATACGGGGGAGGAAGGGAATGAAAACCAAGCAAATAAATGTAAAAATATGGAAAATAAAAATACCGCAGATGGGAATTCAGAGGAGGGAGAGAATGGAAGAGATAGGAAGGTTTCAAGGGAAGGAGGGAATGGAAAAGATAGGAAAGTTTCCGGGGAGGAAAGCGGAATAAGGGAGGATTCTGCCCGCAAAATCTATGAGGCTGTACTAAAGGGAAATCGAAGGGGAATGGCGGCACTGGTAAGGGCGGCACTTGATAGTGGAGCTGTACCGCAGGATCTTTTAAATGATAAGCTTATTCCGGCGATCAATGAAGTCGGTGAATTGTTCAACCAGCAAAAATATTTTCTTCCGCAATTGATTGCTTCTGCAGAGGCAATGAAAATTGCGGTGGAGCATTTAGAACCACTGCTTGTAAAAGATGCGCAGATGGAAAAACTTGGCGTGGTGGTGATTGCGACTGTGGCGGGCGATGTGCATGATATTGGAAAGAATCTGGTCGCTCTGATGCTAAAAAATTATGGTTTTGATGTGCGCGATCTCGGCAAGGATGTGCCAACCGAAGAAATTATTCGTGTGGCAGGGGAGGTGGACGCAGATATTATTGCGGTTTCCGCTCTGATGACCACCACGATGCTTGAGATGAAGGAGATTGTAAAGCAGAGGGATGCGGCGGGACTGCGCGCTAAAATTATGATTGGCGGCGCGGTGATCACGCAGAGTTACTGCGATGAGATCCATGCGGATGGATATTCAAAAGATGCACAGGAAGCGGTGATGGTGGCAAAAAGGCTAATGGGGAAAGAATTATGTTAAAAGATCGCAAAAAGAGGATATAGGATTTATCGCGTTCGCGCTCCTGTGTATAAGAAAACCCCGCCTTTTTAGGCGGGGGAAGATGCTACCGACTTTGAATGTTTAATTCGCTTTTGAGTGCTGCTGTTAATATGGCTGAAAAGTTTACTCCCGCCTTTTCGGCTTCAAAATTTAACCATGATGGTATTGTGCAATTTTTCTTGACGGTTCTCATATTATTTTTTCTGCGATATTCGGCAAAGTCTACGTCGACAAGCGTCACAATATTCGCTGTCGAATCTGTCTTTACTTTGGATATTGCTGTTGGATTTGGTAAGGATTCATCATTATCTTCCATATCAATACCTATAATTCCTATTGCATCCCTTGCCATTTCAATCGCTTCAGTCAATGTATCTCCCTCTGTGTTTATATTAAAGTCCGGAACATACACGATATAGCCAACCTTATCTGGCATTAAAATAATTGGATAAGAATTTTTCATAGAAAACGCCTCCTAATCTTATGCGGACTCATTTTAGTCCACGTCTTTTAATAATCGCTTTTGCTAAGTTTTCTTTTATTTCATTGTCTTGGAATACTTTCACGCTCTGTGCCCTTTATATAAATATCGTGGTCTGAACCATGTCGTTTAAGTTCCCATCCATCATTTTCCAATAGCTTAATTAGGTCTTTTGTTTTCATTATATTCCTTCCTCATAATTATTATGCGCCCATTATACGCATAAGTCAAGTGTTTCTTTGAAATTTTAGAATATCTTTACCTACTTATCCAAATATTAGATCGGACTTGGAAAAAAATAACTTGACAAAATATAACAAACCATGTACCATTAATGATAATATATTTAATTATACGATTTTGGAGAAAAATGGAAATTCTATGAAAAAGGAAAGAATGTTTGGCAGACTAATAAGAAATATTCGTGATTTACAAAAAATCAAGATAATGAAGAGTGTATAGATCAAACATATTTAGAGTCTGATGGAAACTTATCCTATAATCTATCAAGTGGTGCAGGAGGATTAGGTGCAAGCATTACATATTCAACCAGTACAGGGGGTACTCCATGTCAAAAAAAAAGAGAAATAAATTAATACTTGGTTTTTTATTTTTGTTTTGGGGAATTATATTATTTGCCTTTATTAAAAAAATCTATACATCCTGGGAGAATAAGATATCTTTTCGAATGGAAAAATCAACGAGTTCTTTACAGGACATTACCGTAAGTTTATTGGATTGTATAAAAAAACGGTGGCATATATCCGATCAATGCGTAATTTTGCAGGAAAGCATAATACTTAATGAACATGGGGAATTGGAAGGATTATCCATTAAATTAATGGATAGAGATTACATATCTTATTCTGTTAATGTGTCAGGAGATAGCCAAGATAAGAAAAAAATTTCCGGAATATTTTATCGGGAGGGGGAATCCAATGGTGGATTGGCAGTAAAGCAAAATATTTTTTCACAGGGTATTCCAGTAGAAAAAAATGAATTGCTAATTCAATTTTTACAGGAGGAGTATGATTTTCAATTTCCAACCATTGTGGAGTATGCTCATATGTTTGGAAAAGGTTTAGTGAAACCAGAAAATCAGGTTGCTGATTTTGAGAATGTCTTTTTGGAAAACGATAAAAATGATCATTACTACTTTTTTCATACTTCTGAGTTGAGTGCACCGGGAAAATGGGAGAACAAATTTGCAATATTTATTCCAGAAACTTCAGAATAGGAATAGATCCAGAATAAGTAATAATCAGTGATTTTAAAAATGATATTTTTCTAGGCGATTGCGAAACTCACGGACAAAAAATTGGGCAGCTACTGGAATACAAAAGGTAAAATTTATTTAAAGAAAAGGAAATAAGGAAAAAATGAAGAAAAAAATAATTATATTTTTTGTACTTATACTTTTGACGATTGTTGTTTCATCTATTTTTTATAAAAAATTCTATGCAAGTACGGACTGGAACTATGAAGGGGACGCAGTGATATTAGTGGCAAATCCCGATTATGAGTTTGTCGGTACAACAAAGATAAAATTGGATGGAGAAATCTATGGATTTGGAAGATATTACCTTGGAGATGTATGTGTCGAAAAATTGGAAGAACTTTGTTCTTATACTGGAAATCATAAGGTATCCACACTGTACCGCTATAATTTAGATACGGAGGGGGAAAAATATTTTGAAGATAAGGAGAATAGAAAAATACAATCTGATCACATTGTAGATGCAACATATCATGCGGAGAAAATACCAAAAGCAAAAATGACATATTTTTATTGGTATGAATGGGGGATGGATTCAAGAGGCAGAACAAAACGGAAAGAAGTCGCAGCATCCTATTTTTATATGAAAGAACCTGGGGGAATGCCTTGCGTTTTATATTTGATTCCCCAATTTAAGATGGGAAGAGTTATAACTTATTTTATTGTGCCGGGAGTATCAACAAGAGAGGAAGCGATCTCTTTGATGAAAGAAAATTTTGAAGAACTTGGAATGGGAAATTTTATATATTATTAAAAATAAATACGATAAATTATTAAACAAAAGATAGGTTTTTTAAGTTTATTCTGAAAAAATAAGATTGGTCAGGAATCGCTAAAAAGCGAACGAACCTCAAGAAGTAAGCGTCCGATGAAATGACGCAGGATTCGAACTGTTATCAACAACCTGATTCAATTTGTTATCTGGCAGGATTATTTTTCTTATAGGGATGATCTATTTCCCGCTTATAAAAAAGCTGAGTTTCACAGATTCAGGTATAAATAAATACCATTTACTGCCATTTTCTAACCGATTGCTGCCAGGTTATTGCAATTTAAAAAGTATTTATTTTATTATATCCGGTATATGGGGGATTACACAAATCCTTTCTTAAAAGAGTATTATTATGGTGAAAATGCGAAGGTTTACCCGATGCCAAAACTTTCAGAAAAAGATGAGAATACAGCCACCTGTATTCTGCTTGCGGTCAATCCGGCTTCAAGCCACTTGGAGGAAACACTGGATTTTATTGCGGATTATGTGATATGGCAGATGGCGGAGGAGGAAGCACCATTATTTTTTCAGAAGCCAGTTCCGGCGGCGGGAAGTTTTGAAGCAGAAGTTTATCAACTGTACCAAAATGGAAAGATTGCATATACGGTGGATGCGGATGCCTATCTGGAAGGGTTTGATGAAATGCTGGACGGTGGGAAGGAAATGGAGGAATATATAAAAGATACGGAGAGAAAACTCAAAGTCTATTTTGGAGAGTGAATTTGCAAAATAAGGTAGATGGTCAAGGAAAAGTACGGTAGAATCATTTGAAAGATTTCCTCGCTATGGCTTTAGGCTTCCTTATCTGATAAGACGGAGAAAAATTGAAAACCTTACAGGGATTTTTAGAAAATTTGAAGTTTTCGAATCAGGAAAAATATTAAAGGAGATAAATAAATTATGGCATAGCTTTCTATTTTATGCAATATATAATTTTTGCCATATATAATAGAATTATTTACACCACAGCAGAAAAAAGAAATAATAGGGGACTTGATTTTTTCTATATTTGAAGTAAAATATTCAAAAATACTTTATGGATGGAGGTCCTCCTATGGAAACGGAACCACAGTCAAAAAAGGCAGTCTTTATTGACTACGCGATGATCACGTTCGCCGCGCTTATCCTTGATATCGGCGTTTATGTGTTCAAATTTCCAAACAATTTTTCTTTTGGCGGCGTTACCGGTATCGCGGTTGTACTTGCCCCAAGCCTGCCACTTTCAGCCAGCACACTTAATTTTATTATCAATATGCTTTTGCTTGTGCTGGGTCTTTTTTTCTTAGGCAAGAGTTTTGCGGCGCGCACAGTCTACGCAAGCATTGTTATCTCCGTGATTTTAAGTGCCCTAGAGCATTTTTTTCCAATGGAAAAACCGCTGACCAATGAGCCGGTGCTGGAGCTGATCTTTGCGATTATTTTACCCGCTGCCAGTTCTGCTATCCTTTTTAATATCGGATCCAGCGGCGGAGGAACAGATATTGTCGCGATGATTTTGAAAAAATATACAAGTATCCATATTGGCACGGCACTTCTTTTTGTCGATTTAATTATTGTGATTGCAGCTTGCTTTACCTTTAATGTTGAAACTGGTTTATTTTCCCTTTGCGGGCTGCTTGCAAAATCGCTTGTGATTGACAGCGTAATTGAAAATTTGAATCTCTGTAAATATTTTACAATTGTCTGCGATGATGCCGATCCAATCTGTGACTTTATTCAGACAAAGCTTGGGCGAAGTGCCACAAAATTTGAAGGTGAGGGCGTACATGAGCATCATCATAAATACATTATCCTGACGGTGATGAAGCGCAGTCAGGCAATTCAACTGCGCAATTTTATCCATACCACCCAGCCGGGTTCCTTCATTATGATCACAAACAGCAGCGAGATTATTGGAAAGGGGTTTAGGGGGCTGAACTAAAAGCATCGTTGCATTTAGGATAAAAAGCTCTCTGGGAGTTTATCATTTTCACAAAAGAAACATAATCTCATCAAAAATCCTTCATAATCTTGCCGTATCATAAAAAACATAGAAAACAGAACAGCATTTCGGAAGAAAATTTTTTCCGACAAAAAAATTAGATGACAAAAATAGGAGGATAAGGATATGTTTGATGAGAATGGATTTACCGAACAAGAACGAAATGACAGCGGGATTTACACGGAATGCAAGATTGTGGAGCCGCAGGATCACAAAAAGAAAAAGGGAGGAAAACGCTTCGCAAAGTGGACGGCGGGAATTTTATGTGCGGCTCTGCTTGTGGGCGGAGGATTTGCAGCGGGCAATTATATGGGCGCAAATCGGCAAAATGTACGGCAGGAGGAGCCAGGTGCAAATCCTTCAGATAAGGATGGACAGGAAGCTCCGGCAGAACCAGTAAATAATTTGATTAAGGCGGAGGTAAATAAGGATGGAAGAACACTTTATACTCCGGCGCAGATTGCCCAGAAATATCTCTCTTCGGTAGTGGCGATCACTGCAAAATCAAAGCAGGAAGTTTACAGTATGTTCGGGCAGACAAGAGAGTATGAGAGTGAGGGCGCAGGTTCCGGCATTATTGTGGCAAAAAATGACAAGGAGCTGATTATTGCGACAAACAATCATGTGGTGGAAGATGCGAGTGAGCTGACCGTATGTTTTAATGACAGTGAAGAACAGATTTATAGCGGCTATATCAAAGGGACGGACCCGTCAAACGATCTTGCGGTTGTGGGCGTGAAACTTAGCGATATTCCACAGAAGGTACTTGATACTCTGACGGTGGCAGTTCTTGGAAATTCGGATGACTGTGTGATGGGAGAGCCTGTTGTGGCGATCGGAAACGCGCTCGGTTATGGACAATCCTTAACTTCCGGTTATATCAGCGCGTTAAACCGCGTAGTGACAGTTGACAATGTAACCTACACGCTGATTCAGACGGATGCGGCAATCAATCCGGGAAACAGCGGCGGCGCGCTCTTTAATATGTATGGCGAAGTGATCGGAATCAATTCGGTGAAGTTTGCATCGGACAAGGTGGAGGGCATGGGATTTGCCATTCCGATCAGCAAGGCACTGCCAATTTTAAATAATCTTGCCCTGCGCGATCCAAGAGAGTTGGTTGAGGCAGATGATCGCGGTTATCTTGGTATCTCCGGCGAAGATGTGGGTACAAGTATGTCAAGTGGCTACAATATGCCGGTTGGTCTGTATATCACAAGAGTAATTGAGGATTCCGCAGCGCAGAAGGCGGGCGTAAAGACGGGCGATATTTTAACTGCCTTTGATGGGATGGCAGTTTCCGGAATGTCGCAGCTGCAAAACTATATGCAGTACTATGCAGAGGGGGAGAAAGTGGAACTTACGGTAAAGCGTCTGCGCGAGGGAAATTATGAGGAGATAAAGCTTACCGCTACGCTTGGCGAGCGTCCGGAGGAAGCTTTACAGCAGACGACTCCAAAGCAGCCTGAGCGTGAGGCAGAGCCGGACAATGGATACGGAGATGATTTCGGATTTGACTGGGAGGACTTTTTTGGAGGGTTTTTCCGGTAAAAACAAGATATGGCAGAGGGAATAAAGCTGCCACTAGCGAAGAACCCGGCGGTTTGAAAACAGAACGCCGGGTTCTTCGCTAATAAAAAAGGAAGATTTAGTAAAGATTTTAATATCTTTTTACAAAGGTGAAAATTCTGCTTTTCGCCCTCGATACACCGTATAGTATTTAAATCCGAGTGAACAGAGCAGTTCCCGTATCTTTGTAAAATCATATGCAATATGTTTTGGGGTGTGTGCGTCGGAGCCAACAGTAAGAATCTCCCCGCCAAGTGCCCGGTAAAGTGCCAGCACTTCCGGGCGCGGATGGGCGAAAGGCAGCCCGTATTTATAGCCCGCCGTATTGACCTCAAGCCCGCGCCCGGAAGCAATCAGCTCCTTTAAAATTTCTTCAATCAGTTCTCTGTAATCTTCAAAGCAGTAATCCCTTTCCATCCCTTTTGGCAAATATCGCACAGGATAGTCTAAATGTCCGTACACTTGAAACATATCGTACTTTTTAATATTTTCTAAAATAGATTCAAAATATATGCGCATTCCCTTCTTGATCCCATGATCTTCCCAAAATTTGGGATAATAAGGGTCAATATTTTCTAATACATGGGTGGAGCCAATAATAAAATCAAAGGCATACTGCTCACAAAGTTTTTTATAATAAACTGTACACTTATCAGAGATCTCTGCTTCACTGCGCAGACCAAGTTCAATCCCGATAAGGATTTCCAATTGACTTTGGTAGGCCTCTTTTATTTTTGCCAGCTTTGCAAAATAGGCATCCGGATCAAAGACAAAGGTGGTTGGCGCATATTGCGCGGGGTAGAGATAGTCCATATGGTCTGTGATACAAAGAGTTTTTAAGCCCAAAAGGACGGCTTGTTGTGCCATAGAT
>CAJUCG010000033.1:10902-19367 GCA_910585065.1 uncultured Lachnospiraceae bacterium | reverse complement strand
TGGGCGAAATGTGCATAAAGCAGGATTTATCGCGGAGGTAAAATCTATTATTTCCGAATTTTACCAGTACGATATCGGGGCGGAAGAATTAGAGCAGATGCAGCAGGCGGCAGAGAATAATGTGGCACTGTCGAAAAAGCTTTCAGATCTCGCCTTACTTTACCGGGGATTTCAGGATTTTCTTGCCGACCGCTATATTACGACGGAGGGGATCCTATCGCTTTTGGGGGAGAGGGCGGAAAGCAGCCGGATGTTAAAAGGAGCAGTCCTTTGTTTTGACGGGTTTACAGGCTTTACCCCATCGCAGTACGCGCTCTTATCAAAATTGATGAAGTACGCGGGGGACTGCTATTTTACAGTGACAATGGAACCGTCCCGCATTTTTATCAAGCAGCGGGAATGTGAACTTTTTTATCTGAGTGCGAAGACGGTGGAGTGGGTGGATAAGCTTGCCATAAAAAGCGGGCAGGAGATTGCTGACCCCATTATTTTAAAGGGGGAGGGGAGATACGGCGCGGCGGAGAGTCTTAAATTTATGGAGCGACATCTCTTTCGCCCGACATTATCGGTGCATCAAAAGCCGCAAGAAAATATACGTCTATATTCACACCGAGATATTAAAGATGAAATCACTTGGGCAGTAACGGAAATCTACGGACTTGTGAAAAAGGGCTATCGCTACCGTGAGATCGCGGTGGTAACGGGCGATCTGGAAGGATATGCGGA
Source organism: uncultured Lachnospiraceae bacterium (assembly GCA_910585065.1). Lineage (GTDB taxonomy): Bacteria > Bacillota > Clostridia > Lachnospirales > Lachnospiraceae > RGIG4057. The sequence goes on along the minus strand of CAJUCG010000033.1, from coordinate 18,641 downwards.
TGGGCTTTTAAGAGAGTTTGGGCGGGCAGGACTGCCCTGTTTTATTGACCAAAAGAAAAAGCTTACTGACAATCCAGTAATTGAATTTATCCGGGCGGCAATCGAGGTGGTGCGCACGGATTTTTCCTACGATTCCGTGTTCCACTATATGAAATCCCCACTTGCTGGATTTGAAAAGGAAGAGCAGGATATTTTTGAAAACTACATAAGAGCGCGGGGAATAAAGCGTTATTTTATGTATAAAAAGAAGTGGCGTGCAAAATATCGCACATCCTATGTATTGGACTTTGAGAAGATCAATGCGATCCGCGAGGAATTTTTGCGCCGTTTTGCGCAGTTGTATTCTGTTTTTTCCCGCCAGGATGCAACGGGAAAGGAGCGTATGACCGAGCTGGTACGCTTTTTGATCCTGCATGATACCGAGTACTATCTCGAGGAAAAGGCGCAGCAGTTTTTGGAGCATGAGCCGGTGCGAGCCAGAGAATATGCGCAGTTGTGGCGGATACTTCTTGAGATTTTTGACCGTATTGTAGGGCTTCTTGGCGAGGAAGCGATGACGCTAAAGGAGTTTGAGGAGATTTTGCAGACGGGATTTGACGAGGCGAAAGTTGGGCTGGTGCCTCCGGGACTCGATCAGATTATGGTGGGAGATATGGAGCGCACCCGCCTAAATAGTGTGCGCTGTCTGTTTTTCTTAGGGATCAATGAGGGGGTTGTGCCAAAACCGCAGGCGGGCGGAGGTGTACTCTCGGAACAGGATCGCGTGCTTTTTGAGGAGAATGGAATTGAACTTGCACCAAACCGCAGGCAGAATGCATTTTTAAGTGAATTCTATTTATATTTAAGTTTGACAAAACCATCTGAGTACCTCTATCTGTCCTATCGGCGTTCGGACAGGGCGGGCAAAGCGATGCGCCCGTCCTATCTGCTCTCGCGCGTACAGAAATTATTTCCGAGGCTTCCTGTGCGCGAGGCGGGGGAGGACGAACTGGGAAATGAGATGGGAACCGACAAGGGGTTTTCCTGGTTTTTGCGGGGAGCCAGAGCGTTTGCGGCGGGGGAGAAGCCTCTCGATCTCTTTGCCGAGCTTTATACTTTGTATCGCTCGGGGGAATTTGAAGCACCGCTTGCCTTTAATCTCGTGGCGGCGGCTGCCTTTTACAAAAAGCCGGAGGAGGCACTCTCCGTGGCAAATGCGAAAAAGCTTTACGGGGAGACGCTCTATGGCAGCGTGACACGCCTAGAACAGTATGCCGCCTGTGCATTCGCTCATTTTCTGTCCTTTGGGCTTAGTGTGGAGGAGCGGGCAGAATACCAGATTGGGATGCCGGATATCGGGACGGTCTACCACAACGCGCTGCAATATTATTCTGCCGGGGTAAAGGAAAGCGAGTATGACTGGCATACTATACCGGAGGAGGCGAGTGATCAATTGCTTGATACAGCAGTAAAACAGGCGGTGGATGAATATGGAGAGGGAATTTTTTCCGATTCCGGTCGAAGTAAAGAATTGGTTCGGCGCATCCGGCGTATGTTGCGGCGCACGGTAAATACTGTGCAGATTCAAATTCGGCGCGGCGATTTCGAGCCGGAGGAATTCGAGTTTGATTTCACCCATGCTGACCGCTATCTGGCATTGAAGGGGCGTATTGACCGGATTGATTTATATCAGGATGGGAAGGAACACTATATTCGTGTAGTGGATTATAAATCGGGAAATGCAAAGTTTAAGCTTGAGAAGCTCTACTATGGTCTCTCCTTACAGCTTGCGGTTTATATGGAGGCGGCAATGCAGTGGGCGAGGGAGCAGGGCTTTGAGCAAGTGCTTCCCGCGGGGATGCTCTACTATCACATCGATGATCCGATCGTGGCAAAGGGCGGGGACATCGAAGCGCAAATTGAGAAAAAATTGATGATGAACGGTTTGGTGAACGCGAAGGAGAAGGCACTGGTTGCGCAGGATAGAAATTTTTATAACGCGCAGGGCGGGCTGGCGGCGGGAGTGACATCCACGGTAATTCCCGCGGCGACAGGAAAAACGGGAAATTTAAATCGCTCTTCGATGGCGGTGGACGGAGTGTATTTTGATCATGTATTAAAATGTGCCAGGGAAAGACTCTATGAGAATGCAGAAAGAATTTTGTCCGGGGATGTGGACCCCGCGCCGTACCGCCAGGGGACGGAAAGTGCCTGTGACCGGTGTGATTTAAAAGAAGCCTGCAATTTTGACCGGAGGCTGGCGGGCTATCGCTATCGGGATCTGCAAAAACTGGCGCGCGATGAGATAAAGGAAAAGATCTGTGGGAGTGAGGCGGAGGAAAATGGAAAAGAACCACAAACCAAAGAGGATGAAAAAACAGAAAGGGGGGAAGGAAATTAAATGCGCTGGACAAAAGAACAAGAACAGGTAATTTCACTGCGCGGGCGTAATATTTTGGTTTCTGCTGCCGCGGGCTCCGGAAAGACTGCAACATTGGTGGAGCGCATTATTGAGCGGGTTACGGGCACGGGCGGCGGGGAGGATGCCCCGATCGATATTGACAGGCTTTTGATTGTGACATTTACGCGCGCGGCGGCAGCGGAAATGCGGGAGCGCATCGGCGCAGCGATCGAGGAGAGGCGTGTAAAGCACCCGGAAAATATGCATCTGCAAAGACAGGCGTTGCTTTTACACGGTGCGCAGATCACAACTATCGATAGTTTCTGTCTTCTAGTGATTAGGGATTATTTTCATGAGATCGACTTAGATCCAGTGTTTCGCGTGGCGGAGGAAGAAGAATTAACACTGCTGCGCCATGAGGTGATCTCGGATGTATTGGAGGAAGCCTACGAGGCAGGAGAGCAGGACTTTTTAAGTTTCGCCCAAAATTACGGGGGAAGACATCAGGATTTAAAGCTTGAAGATTATATTTTGCGTCTATTTCAGTTTTCTGAGAGCTGTCCATGGCCAAGGGAATGGCTTCTGGGGCTGTGTGCAAATGAGGAGGAAAGGGAGGATGTGTTTTCGGGGGAATGGATGGAAAAGGTTATCTGGTCGATAAAGCGGCGTTTAAAGGACGCGCTTTGTTTAAACCGCAGGGCAATCGCTATCTGTAACGAACCGGACGGTCCTATATCCTATCTTCAAGCACTTGGAGACGACATGGAATTTCTCGAAAACTTAATCTGCTGCAAAAGTTACCGGGCACTCTCCATTGCGTTTGATGAAATCAAATTTACCGCGCTCTCGCGCAAGGCAATGCCGGACTGTGCGGAAGAGAAAAAAAGCCAGGTGAAAGCATTGCGCGATCAGGTGAAAGACTGCATCAAGGGACTTAGGACGGACTTCTTTTTTCAGGATTATGAGCAGATGGGGCAGGACGAGCAGGGAGCGGCGCGCTATGTGCGCGTGTTAGTAAATCTAACACTTTCGTTTCGAGAAAAATTTGCGCAGAAAAAGGCGGAGAAACATCTCCTTGATTTTTCGGATATTGAACATTTCGCACTAAATATTCTGACCGAAAAAAAAGATGGCGTTTTGACAGCGCGCCCGGCGGCATTAGAACTGCGCCGCCGTTTTGAGGAGATTATGATAGATGAGTATCAGGACAGCAACGAGGTGCAGGAGACAATTTTGCGCAGCATCTCAAGGGAGGAAGAGGGGAGACCAAATATTTTTATGGTCGGGGATATGAAGCAGAGCATCTATCGTTTTCGCCTGGCAAAACCTGAGCTTTTCCTGCAAAAATATAATACTTATTCCCTGGAGGAAAGCAAATATCAGCGCATTGATCTGCACAAAAATTTTCGCAGCAGGGAGGAAGTGCTTGCAAGTATCAATGAGCTTTTTTTCCGCTTGATGGGAAGAGAATTTGGTCAGATTGAGTATGACGAAGCTGCCGCACTCTATCCGGGTGCGCAGTATCTTAACGGGGAGGGAAAAGATGATTATTTAACAGAACTATTATTGGTGCCGGGGAATGCAAAGGAGGAGGAGATCGAGGAGGATGTGGAGGAGGATACCGAGAGTCTTTCAGAGGATGGGGAGAACGAGGAGCGCGAATATTCAAAGCGGGAGAAGGAAGCATTCGCCTGTGTACAGAAAATAAAGGAATACCGAAAAAAACTTATGGTGCAGGGAAAAGATGAGGCAAATAACCCTGTTTTGCGCCCGTGCCGCTATGGGGATATTGTGATCTTGCTGCGCACGATGAGCGGTTTTGCAGAAGTTTTTACCAAGGTGCTAACTGAGCAGGGAATCCCCGCGATCTCGGATACACAGAGCGGATATTTTAATGTGCCGGAAATTAAATGGCTGCTCAATTATCTGCGCATTTTGGATAATCCGCGCCAGGATATCCCGTATGTAAATGTGCTGCTCTCACCCTTTGTGGGACTTTCCACAGATGAGCTTGCGGCACTTAGGAGCAGGGAGAGGCGTATTCCGCTTGCAGAGGTGGTCAGAAATTGTGCGGACTCTTATATGCAGGGGGAGATGGATAGGGATGACAGGGGAGGAGAAAGTCAAGGTAATGCGCGAAAGCCGGTGGGGAAGCGTCTTGCAGATTTTCTTTGTATCTATGATGAACTTAGGGAGCGCAGCCGCATTCTCTCGGTGCCGGAACTTTTAGAGGAATTGTTTGCAAGAACGGGCTATGATAGTTTTATTACCGCCATGCCTGCGGGCGGCAGACGAAATCAAAATCTTGCGGTATTTATGGAAAAGGCGGCGGCATTTGGGGAGAGTTCGTACCGCGGATTATTCCAGTTTATCCGCTATGTTGAGCGTCTGATCAAATATGAGGTGGATTACGGGGAGGCGATGGAAACTTCCGAGGGGGAAGATGCAGTGCGCATTATGAGTATTCATCGGAGCAAGGGCTTAGAATTTCCGGTAGTTTTTGTCTGTGGGCTGACCAAAAAATTTAATTTTTCGGATACCAGGGAGCGGATCTTATTCCACCCGGACGAGGGAATCGCGATGGACTATATTGATGAACAGTTGCGCACTGTGACACCAACACTGAGAAAAAAAGTGCTGAAGCAGCAGATGGAGGAGGAGATGTTAGGCGAGGAACTGCGCCTTTTGTATGTGGCAATGACGCGCGCAAAAGAGAAACTTTGTATGATTGGATATGTGGAGAATTATGAAAAACTTTTTGCAAAATGGGAGGCTATCGCGCCGATCGGAAAAGAAAAGCTCTTTTATTTGACGCTCTTAAAAGCAAAAACTTATCTGGATTTTATCGGACCGGTAATTAAGCTTCTTTCGCATACGGATTTGCAGTTCGCGCCTTTTTGTGGGGAAGCTCAGGCAAAGGGCGGGGAGAACACTGCAAGAGAAATGCTTCGGCAGCAGTTTTTAAGCGGTCTTAAGGGGATGGAGCCAAATTCGGCATTGCTCTCTAAAATTCGGGATTATTTAAATTTTAATTACCCGTATGCAATGGACGCGGAACTGCCGTTTAAAGTTAGTGTCTCGGAGTTAAACAGCGAAAAATATAGGGGGGAGGAGTTTGAAACGCCTCAGCTATACGAGGCACAGGAAGCAATCCGGGTGGAGGAGGAGGAGATAGAAGAGCTTCCGAAAGAAGTAAATTTGGAAAAAACATCGGAGAATACAGATTTCTTTTCCTATGAGGGAACACTTCCAGAATTCTTAAAAGAGAAGCAGGAGATCAAGGGAACCGATCGCGGCACGCTCTATCACCGGGTACTTGAGCTTTTACCGTTGACACGAAAGCCGCAAAGAGATACAATCAAAGCGGAGCTTGACGAGTTGGTTCGCAAAGGAAGACTAAAGCCGGAGGAGAGAAGGGAAATCTCCATCGCAAAACTTTTCACCTTTTATCAAAGTCCGATCGCACAGAGAATGTGCGCGGCGGGGGAGCGGGGAAGACTGTATCAGGAACAGCCCTTTGTGTTTGCCCTGCCCGCAAGGGAGGTTTTAAAAAAGGAGAGCGATGAGCCAATCTTAATTCAGGGAATTATTGACGTATTTTTTGAGGAGGAAGATGGGATAGTAGTGCTTGACTATAAGACCGACTATGTGCCGGAAAATCCGGCAGAAACATTAAAGGCGCGTTACGGGGAACAGCTTGCACTTTATCAGCGGGCAATTGAGGAAATTACAGGAGGGCACGTAAAAGAAAAAATATTGTATTCATTTTATCTTGGGCAGGAGATTGTAGTGTAGGCGATGGGATACGGGAATCATGTGCGCATGGAATAAAATTTTCGGGATATACTACGAATGGCAGGGCAGATATGCGTGTAACCGCGCATTCCTAAAAAAAACGCCAGATTGCACAGCGGGAAAAAGAAGCGGTGCACAGCGTGGAAACGGAGTATGGAATGAAAATGAAATTGCCGATTGACATTACAAAAGTGCCACAAAAAGATCTGATTAAATATGAGATGGCAAAGGAACTGGGATTGTATGACCAGGTGATTGAAAAGGGCTGGGGGTCGCTTTCCGCGCGCCAGACGGGCAAGATCGGCGGGATGATTGCCGGGGAAAGACGCAAAAAAAAGTCCGAGGAAAAGGACAGCGCACAGACCGAAGAAAAATAGTGGTTTATCAATAGAAAATCAAGTGGGGGAGAACGATGAGAGAGCGATTATTATTTATTTATAACCCGAATGCGGGAAAGGCAAAGCTGAAGGGAAAGCTGTCGGATATTGTGACGGAGTTTTCAGAGAACGGATATGAAGTGATCGTTATGCCAACAGCAAAGCGCGGGGATGCCGCGGAGTTTGCCGAAGATTATGCAAGGGAAGGAATTTGCAGCAGGATTGTGTGTGCCGGAGGGGATGGCACATTGAATGAGGTCGTCACTGGTGTGATGAGGAGCGGGCGGCGCGTACCGATCGGCTATCTTCCGGCAGGAACGACGAATGATTTTGGCTACAGTTTAAAGATTCCTAAGGATATTATTGATGCAGCGAAATTTGCGGCATTGACGGAGCCGATGCCATCCGATGTGGGAGAGATCTGCGGCAATACTTTTGTTTATACTTCGGCATTCGGGCTGTTTTCCGATGTTTCCTACGATACCCCGCAAAATATGAAAAATATTTTGGGGCGGGTCGCATACCTTCTGCGCGGGGTGAAAAGTCTTGCGGAGGTGCAGAATTATGAACTGAGTGTGAGCTACCTAGAAGTTGGCGGGGGATTGTTTGAGGAGGGCGAGAGCAGTGAGGCGCAGAAAGATATGGAGGATGCTGTGGTCAATGCGCAAGTCCTCATAGACGAGATATCTCAGCCCGAAAATTTTTCTGACAGGAAAGAGGAATTATGCGGGAGAGAGGGCGAGGAAATTTCGGGCAGATGGCAGCAAGCGGAGGGAGAGTTTATCTGCGGTATGGTTGCCAACTCTAATTCCGTCGGGGGTTTTAAGGGGATTATGGGAAAGGATGTGCGCTTTGACGATGGTATTTTTGAGATGCTTTTGATTCGCAGACCGCGCAATGTAATTGAACTGACGGATATTGTAAATGAGTTGATCAGCAAAAAATTAAAGAGTGACAATATTATCTATGCCCATGTGCAGGAGGTAAAGATCGAGGCAAAAGGGGAACTTCCATGGTCGCTTGACGGAGAATTTGGCGGAAATATGCCGCAGGCTGAAATACATATTTGTCAGCGGGCGGTGGATTATATTCGAAGGGAAATAGATTAGGGGCAAAATCCTGTTTCACAGGTAAAATCCTGTTTCACAGGTAAAATCCTGTTTCACAGGTAAAATCCTGTTTCACAG
>CAJUCG010000033.1:0-10802 GCA_910585065.1 uncultured Lachnospiraceae bacterium | reverse complement strand
GATTGACAGATCCGGAAGATATTGGTATGATAATATGGTAAAAATTTTTGGGCGCGCAAAGAAATAATGGAGGAACGAAAAAATGTTTTATGTAGGTGTGGATTTGGGGACTTCTTCGGTCAAGCTTGTGCTGATGGAAGAAAATGGGGAAATCCGGAATATTGTGACAAAGGAATATCCGCTGTATTTTCCAAAGCCGGGTTGGTCAGAACAAAAACCGGAAGATTGGTGGGAACAGTTTGTACTTGGAATGAAAGAACTTCTCGCGGGGATTGATCACAGCAAAGTGGACGGGATCAGTTTTGGCGGTCAGATGCACGGACTTGTGCTTTTGGATGAAAATGATCAGGTGCTTCGTCCGGCGATCCTTTGGAATGACGGGCGCACACAGGAAGAATGTGATTACTTAAATATTACGATCGGGCGGGAAAAGATTTCCTCCTACACCGCAAATATGGCATTAACCGGTTTTACGGCACCGAAGATTTTGTGGGTGAAAAAGCATGAGCCGGAGATCTTTTCAAAAATTGCAAAGATTATGCTCCCGAAAGATTATCTTGCTTATCGTCTTTCTGGCGTACACTGCACGGATGTCTCGGATGCGTCGGGTATGCTTTTATTTGATGTAAAAAATAAGTGCTGGTCAAAGGAAATGCTTGAGATTGTGGGCATTAAGGAAACTCAGCTCGCAAAGATTTTTGAGTCCTATGAGGTGGTCGGGACATTGACACAGACCTCGGCAGAGGAACTTGACCTTCCACAGAATGTGCGCGTGATTGCTGGCGCGGGCGATAATGCGGCTGGCGCAGTTGGCACGGGGACGCTTGAGCATGGGATGTGCAGTGTTTCCCTCGGCACTTCCGGCACCGTCTTCATTGCGACGGATGAGTTTGCGGTGGATGATGCGAACGCGATGCACTCCTTTGCGCACGCAAATGGAAAATATCATTTCCTCGGCTGTATGCTTTCTGCTGCCTCCGCAAACAAATGGTGGATGGATGAGATTATCGGCACAAAGGATTACGCGAAGGAGCAGGAGGATATTGATAAACTCGGCGATAACCAGGTATTTTTCCTTCCGTATCTGATGGGCGAGCGCACGCCGCATAACAATCCGAACGCAAGAGGTACCTTTGTCGGTATGACTATGGATACAACTCGCGAGGATATGACGGAGGCAGTGTTGGAGGGCGTGACATTCGCGCTGCGCGACGCGTTAGAGATCGCGCGCTCCTTCGGCGTAAAGATTGAGCGCGTGCGATTAAACGGCGGGGGCGCGAAAAGTCCGCTCTGGTGCAAGATCGTGGCAAATATTATGGATGTGAAAGTGGACAAGATAAACAGTGCGGAGGGACCGGGTTTTGGCGCGGCAATTCTTGCGGCGGTGGGCTGCGGGAAATATGCGTCCGTTACCGAGGCTGCTGCCAAATTGATCAAGGTGGTAAGTACGACCGAACAAGATCCAGTGCTGGTAGAAAAATACGAGAAAAAGTATCAGACATTTAGGAAAATCTATCCTGCTCTCAAACCGGTTTACGATGAAATAGTAAAGTAAAAAAATGTGGAGTGATCAAAATGGATATTATCGAAAAATTAAGGGTGGAACTTGGAATTTTAAGGGAGCAGGTAGAAGCGACAATAACGCTGATTGACGAGGGCAATACGATCCCGTTTATCGCGCGTTACCGCAAGGAGGTAACGGGTTCGCTCAACGATGAGGTACTTAGAAATCTTTCAGAGCGTCTGGTTTATCTGCGCAACTTAGAGGAGAAAAAGGAGCAGGTGATCGGCAGTATCAGGGAACAGGGGAAACTATCCGAGGAATTAGAGGCAAAGATCCTTGAGGCGGAAACCATGGTGTTGGTGGAAGATTTGTATCGCCCATACCGCCCGAAACGCCGCACAAGGGCGACGATTGCAAAGGAAAAGGGACTAGAACCACTTGCGGATCTGATCTGGGCGCAGGAAACGAAAACCCCGCTGCTCGAGGAAGCAAAAGCTTATGTGCAGGGTGCAATCGCACCCCAAATTCAGGTTTCCTCTCCTGAAGAGGCTCTTTTTGGTGCGATGGATATTTTGGCGGAGCGGATTTCAGATGAGGCGGCATACCGCAGCGAAATTCGCAGGCTGACTGGGGAGGTCGGAAGTATTGTTTCGGAGGCGAAGGACGATACAGCAGAATCCGTCTATGAAATGTATTACCATTTCGAAGAGAAATTAACAAAACTTGTGGGACACCGTGTTCTGGCGATCAACCGGGGTGAGGCGGAGAAATTTCTTACTGTAAAGATAAATGCGCCGAAGGATCGCATTCTTACCTACTTGGAACGCGCGATTATCAAAAGGGAGAACAAGATAACGGAAGATACATTAAAGGCGGTGATTGCAGACAGTTATGACCGTCTGATTGCGCCTGCAATTGAGAGGGAAATTCGAAATGAGCTGACAGAAAAGGCGGAGGATGGAGCAATCCATGTGTTTGGACAGAATCTAAGCCAGCTTTTAATGCAGCCGCCAATTGTGGGGCAGGTGGTACTTGGCTGGGATCCCGGTATTCGGACAGGGTGTAAACTGGCGGTGGTGGATGCAACGGGAAAAGTCCTCGACACGGCAGTGATCTTTCCGGTTGCCGCTTCAAAAGCAAAGGTAGAAGAGGCGAAGCGCGTTGTAAAAAATCTGATTCAAAAATATGGGATTACGCTGATCTCTGTCGGAAATGGCACTGCTTCGCGCGAGTCCGAACAGGTGATTGTGGAGTTATTAAAGGAAATGGATAAGCCGGTGCAGTATGTGATTGTAAGCGAGGCGGGAGCGAGTGTGTACTCGGCAAGTAAACTGGCAACTGAGGAATTTCCAGACTTTGATGTGGCGCAGAGAAGTGCCGCCTCCATTGCCCGCCGCTTGCAGGATCCGCTTGCGGAGTTGGTAAAGATAGAGCCAAAGGCGATCGGAGTGGGTCAGTACCAGCATGACATGAATCAAAAGAAATTAAGTGATGCTTTGATGGGTGTGGTGGAGGACTGTGTAAACAAAGTTGGTGTAGATCTAAATACTGCCTCCGCAGCACTGCTTGAATATATTTCCGGCATTACAAAGGCGGTCGCAAAAAATATTGTGGCTTACCGGGAACAGAATGGAAAATTTCGCACCAGGGCACAGCTTTTAAAGGTTCCGAAATTAGGACCGAAAGCTTTTGAACAGTGTGCGGGGTTTTTGCGGATAAATGATGGGGAAAATCCGCTTGATGCTACAAGTGTACATCCGGAATCCTATGAGGCGGCGAAAAAACTTTTGGAGAACCTTGGCTTTACCACGGCGGATATCAAGAAAGTACAAGCTGATATGAAAAAAGCCAGGGAGGAAGCAAAGGGAGCTGAAAAAGCCGCGGGGCAGGAAAAAGAGGAAAAATTTGGAAAAAACCGCAAACGGGATGGACGGGAAAAGAAAATCCAGGTGCGCAATACCAATACCGCAATGGGGCAGCTTTTGCAAAAGGCATTGGCAGGCTCTAATCTTGCTGATTCGCCGGAGAAAAAGGATACAGAAAGTTTAGTACAAGAGAAGGAGAGTGGCGGACTTTCACAGCTTAGCACCCTGATCCACGACAAAAAGAAATTAGCTGCCGAGCTTGGTATTGGCGAGATTACGTTGACGGACATTATCAAGGAATTAGAAAAGCCAGGGCGGGATCCGCGCGACGAAATGCCAAAGCCGATTTTGCGCACGGATGTGCTTGAGATCAAGGATTTATCAGCGGGTATGGTATTGAAGGGCACAGTGCGCAATGTTATTGATTTTGGCGCGTTTGTGGATATCGGTGTACACCAGGATGGGCTGGTACATATTTCCCAGATGGCGAAGGGACGTTTTGTAAAGCACCCGCTTGATATCGTCAGTGTCGGAGATATTATTGAAGTCAAAGTACTCAGCGTGGACGAGGCAAAGAAGCGGATTCAGCTAACGATGATTTTATAGTGAAAAATCTTCTTAATAAGCTTCTGTAAAGGTTTATAATATCTTGCAGGAATAATATTTTTGTGGTAAATACTTTTTGGCAGCTCTCTTTTAGGGGAGCTGCCAAATTTTATATTGGTTGAAATTTTTTGATTATGTTTCAAAAAGCGAGGGTTCGAGTTCGCTGAGTACATAATCCGCAGTGATATCCAATTTTGGTTTTGCATTTTGGAATGTCCGGATAATGCGTGAGCCAATCATTATACAATTCTCATAATTTGCAGCGGAGAGCATAATTACATACTGGTTGACCGAATAGCGGGAACAGGCATCTCCGGCGCGAAGACATTGTTCTATCGTATCCGCCATCTTTGCCATGGCTGCTGCCATCAGCGAGTGATTGCTGTGGGGAGCGGTCAGTGTAATCAGGCATAAAAATACGGATTGTCCGTTGCGGTCAGCACTGCGCGCTTCAATGTGATAAAGGTTTTGAAATACCGAAAAATCGCAAAAGTAAGGGCGGCGTTTTATGTTTTGCTCACGCAGACGCGTTAAGATTGCGGCAAGATCTGCGTTGGGAGAATGTATTTCCTGCGTAATTTCCCGATAAAGTGCAATAAATTTTTCGGAAGGATTAATTCCATATGTATCATAAAAAAGTTGAATGACATGGCGGTATTCATCGAGTGCTTCCCTTGTCTTGCCGCTTAGATACAGGCTGCGAATTAAATGATAGCGCACAGTCTCGTCATAAGGATCTATTTTGGAAGTTTTAAAACAGAGTGCGGTAATCTCAAGGAGGTGTTCGCTCTTTAATAGAAGTTCTATGGATTCATGTACTGCATTTAAATAGAGCGAATGATAGTAGCCGGATACCGGGATAGCCCAGTCATCTTCAGAATTATTGGGGAGAAAACGCCCCTTGTACAGGGAGAATGCAAGACGGTAATTTTTTAATCTCTCCTGTGCTGGAAGTTCTGCTTTTCCCGCCACCTTACAATACTCCTGAAACTGGTCGATATCCAGGATAAAGGATACGTTCGGATTAAAACAATAGGTTTCACGGTGGTGCAAAATCAACTTGTCCCTTGTATAGCCGAGTGCGGAAAGTGTTGTGCGTGCGCGGTGAAGGATTGTTTTGAGTGCATTTTCTGAATCGATTCCGCCCTCTGAATTTGGCCAGAGCAGGTTGGTTAATGTATCATAGTTGATTTCATGATCGTGGAACGTAATCAGATATTCGAGTAAAGTCCAGACCTTTTTTGAGCGATTATCCTGGTCGGACACAGAATTTGTGCCATAAGTAAGCTGAAAGCCCCCGAACATAGTAATGCGTATAGGATCTGACATAAGTATCCCTCCTTTTGTGACGAATATATTATAACATTTTTTGCGAAAAGTGTCAATAAAACAGGGGATGGTAAACGGGGATATTTTTTGATTTTTTAATAGATAGGGAAAGTAAAAATATGAAAAAATAAGAAAATATACTTATCCTCTTTTTGGCTTGACTCCAACAATAGAATAGGTGTATAATCTACACATAAAAGTATTAGAAAAGAAATTTATTGATAAGCAGAGGATATCATTTGAAAAAATTATAAAAATTTACAGTGAGAATAAGGAGAATTATGGCGCAGGAAATTTCTGGAAGAAGCTTAAACGAACTTTGTTCGAGCAGAATATGTATTGATGAATATCAGGACGGCAGAATGCGGGGGAGATTATATAATAATTATTATGCGGAGCCGATTGTTTTTGCAAATGTAATACAACTTTTAAAAAAGATGGAGGCAATCTTTGATAGTTTTGAACATCCGCAAAAGACAATGGAACCAAGAAAATTCGGAGATAAGGGGAGGAACCCGGAAAAAATTATTGGTCAGGATGCCCTGATGCAGCGAAAGCCCCAGGAGGCAAACGGCAAGGTAGCAACATTTCATGTTCGGGTAATCTTTAGAAAAAACGCAAGCTGGCAGGGGATTGTGTGTTGGGTGGACGGGGAGAAAAGGGAAAATTTCCGCAGTGTATTGGAACTTTTAATGCTGATGGATGAGGCGATAGAGTCAAGAAAGATAAAAAATGCAGAGAATTGGACGGGCGAAGGGGATGGGATTTAGAGTGTGAGGACGGACAGTTATCTATTTTAAAAAGGAAATAATAATATAGTTATACGGTTAGAATATGCAAAAGTTTACTGTAAATATATATATTGTATTGGTAATATAGAAGGGGAGAAATGAAAAAGAATATTATTTTTTGGCTGGCAGTTTCCGCATTGATTATGCTGGTGCTTCCGTGGCTGGCGGCTACTTTTATAAAAGGTGATGGGGGATTGGTGGTATGCCTTCTTTTATTTTTTGTAGTTAACCCAATATATTCTCTGATCGTCGGAGGATTTGCAGGGAGAGATATCAGGCATCGCTGGGGTCTTCCTGTCGTCTCGGCAGCATTGTTTTTGGCGGGGACATGGGTTTTCTTTGATATAGAAGAAACAGCATTTATCTTATACGCGCTGGTTTATTTTGCTTTGGGAATAGCGGCTATGTTGATTTTTATGTTGCTTAGAAAATAAAAATGTCGGATAAGCAAAATGTAAAAAAGCTGTATGAGATGGGATATAGATCTTTGGAATGCCTACAAAAGTGGTGTCATCGGGCAAGATAGTATTTGGGTTATTGAGGATTTGTTTATCACGGATATAAATTCGGCAGTCCCTGGATATTATGGATACAGGGATAGAGCCAATGCTAAAATTTACTTTAACATTTACAGTATGGAAAAGATAGGGTGAAACTTGAACGGGAGCGTTTTACTTCTATTTACGAAGAAGAATAATCTTTAACCACCGGCAAAATGCTGGTGGTTTTTTTGAACTTTAACAGTCTATGGACGTTTGTTCCGCAAGGGCGAAAGTCCAGTGCATAAACGTTAGAATTCTGCTTGTTATGTGATGAAAATTATACGAAAAGAACAAGGTGAAATTTTGCTTGTACGAATTCATTCTGAGTGCATGACAGGGGATGTGTTTCACTCTGGAATGTGTGATTGTTGCAAGCGGCCGCATAAGTCTTTGGAGATGATTTTTGCAAGTAATTATGGACTGTTAATTTATATGTCACAGGAAGAGCGTGGGACTGAACTTTTTGAAAAAATAAAAGCATATGATTTGCAACCCCGTGGTTATGATATAGTGGATGCTAATTTAAAGCTTGGACTTGAACCAGATAGCCGTAAGTATGATGCAGCAGTGACATATGCAGGAGTAAAAGATAGACTGCCAGTACCCTATTGAAAAATTTTGAAAATTCTTCTTGACTTCTTTTTTAACCTATGTTATTATTAACCTATGTTAAAAAGAGAGGAGAAAAATGAAATGATATCATAGGTTAAAATTAATACATGATAAGGAGGGAATCATTATGGTGATTGATTATGCAATTTTAGGTCTGTTGAGTTGGAAACCACTTACAGGATATGATGTGAAACGAGTGATGCAGGACTCTCCGTTTCTCTACTGGTCAGGCAACAACAACCAGATTTACAAGGCACTTACGAAGCTGCTGGAAAATGGTTTTGTGACAAATGAGATACAGTACCAGGAAAGTGCCCCAAACAAAAAGATTTATTCCATTACAAAATCCGGTTTGTCCGAACTTATCAGGTGGGTGACCAGTGAAGAACCAGAAATACCTGAGTATAAAAAAACCTTTCTTATACAGCTATCATGGGCTGGACAACTGGAACCGGAGAAAATAGATGAGCTGCTCACAAAGTATGAAAAAATAATGACACAGCAATTAGCCATGCGGAAAGAAGAAAGGCACCGTGAAAAAAATTTCCCCAACCGGTCGGATCAGGAACACTTTGTGTGGGATATGATTTACGACAACTTTGCCCAGATGTGTGAAGCGGAGCTGCGCTGGATTCAGCAGTTCCGCGAGGGATTAGAACACTACAAAAAAGGAGAACAAACATGAATTTTAATATTATAACAAACAAAAATGGACGTTATCTGGACTGCACCCCATTTACGGGTGTCCTGTCCTCCGAGAAAGATGCCATAGATCTGGTGTCTGCTTGTTTCAGCAACGATATCAGCAGTCTGCTGCTCCATGAAAGATCAGTGTCACCGGACTTTTTCAATCTGAGAACTGGTCTGGCTGGCGCAGTGCTGAACAAATTTCAAATTTACAATATCAAAATGGCACTGATTATTCAGGATATGGGACTTCTTGAGGGCAGATTTGGAGAGATGGTGATGGAGTCCAACAAGGGAAACGAATTCCGCGTATATGACAGTGTACAGGCTGCCGAGGAATGGATGCTTCCGGCTGCCCATGAACCAGTCATGCGGTTGGAATAGAAGGGAGAATATTTTGCCCCGTTTTGCTTATTCTGTGATTTTTTTAACAATTTTCTTTGAAAAAATAAACCTCGCAAAACGTGCCAAACATAAGCAAATCAACGCAAACTAAGAGGAATTTTTATTATGATTAAGATACTTTTCGTCTGCCACGGCAGGAGTAAGGTAAAAGCCGCATAATTTGGCACGTTGGGGCAAACTTGGGCATACCATGGCAGACAAATAATATTTGAACTACGATAAGACTACGAATGAGGGAATGAAAAACAGAAAATGTGGAAAACAAGACCTGGTACGCATTTATTGGATTTCTGGGTCTTTTATTATTCCGAAAACAATAAATTATTATTCCTTTTTGGTTGATATTGTTCCGAAAATAGGATATACTATAGAGGGAAGAGAGGTGCAATCTTTATGTATATAACAGTAAAGCAGGCAGCGGAAAAGTGGGGGATTTCTGACAGACGAGTGCGTATACTTTGCTCGGAAGGAAAGATTTCAGGTGTTACACGAGAAGGGCGTAGTTGGATGATCCCGGAAGATGCGAAAAAACCAGAGGATGGGCGGTATAAGGCAGCAGAAAGTTTGTTGACGGTCATAAACAGGAAGAAAATAGAACTGGATTCCAGACGATCACTGACAGAGGGGGAATTGGAACGTCTGACAGAGGAGTTTGTAGTCGAATACACATATAATTCCAATGCGATTGAAGGGAATACTTTAACCTTGCGCGAGACGGATATGGTTTTGCGTGGACTGACGATTGACAGGAAACCATTAAAAGACCATATGGAGGCAGTTGGGCATAAAGAGGCATTTGATTTTGTGAGAGATCTGGTAAAAGGTCAGGTGCCTTTATCAGAGAGTATCATCAAGCAGATTCATTATCTTGTGTTGGCGGATAAACGAGAGGACAGAGGCGTTTATAGAAGAGTCCCCGTTAGGATCATGGGTGCGAAACATGAACCGGTACAGCCATATTTGATCCAGCCTAAGATGGAACAGTTGCTGCAGGCTTATAGAAATAGTATTGAACATATCATTCCGCGACTCGCACGATTCCATATTGAATTTGAGGGGATTCATCCTTTTATAGACGGAAATGGCAGAACTGGAAGGTTGCTTGTGAATCTGGAATTGATGAAAGCTGGATATCCGCCAATTGATATTAAATTTGCAGATCGGATTTCGTATTACAATGCATTCGATGAATACCATGTAAAGCATAATCTTGGTGCAATGGAAAAGCTGTTTGCAGGTTATGTAAATGCAAGACTGGACAGTTACTTGAAAATACTGGAGATATCATAAATCCAGAAAACTATACGAAAAGCACAGGAGGTTCTGTAATGATTGTATCACAATTACAAATATATAATTTTCGGAGATTTAAGTCGATAGATGGAAAGCCAGGTCTTTCCATTACATTTCATGAAGGGCTGAATGCTTTAATTGGTGAAAATATATCTTGCTATAAAAAATGAGACGGAAAGGTATAAGTTACTTTTAGCGGCATTGTGTTCGTAGATGGTTACTTTCCGGCAAAACAGAGAGAGGCGATTGAAATGGATATAATAGGAATAGTAAAAAGCCATCAAGCGGGAATCAAGGAGGATTTTATGATTATAAGAAAAGCGGAAACAAAGGATTATGAAATAATATATTCATTAGTACAGCAGGCATTTGGAAGTGCTGAACACTCCGATGGAAATGAACAGGATTTGGTGAATTCATTAAGAAAAAGCGATGCGTTTATTCCTGAGTTATCGCTGGTTGCCGAAATGGGAGGAAGGATTGTGGGGCATATCATGTTTACAAAGGCAATGGCTGGAAATAAGGCTGTTTTGGCTCTGGCACCACTATCTGTCCTTCCTGAATATCAGAAAAAAGGAATAGGGACTGCCTTAATAAAAGAAGGGCACAGAATTGCAGGAGGGTTAGGCTATGGATATTCAGTCGTTTTGGGTAGCGAGAAATACTATCCGCAAATGGGGTACCTGCCAGCAGATAAATTTGGGATAAAACCATCGTTTGAGGTTCCAAAAGAAAACTTCATGGCCTGCAGGCTGAAAGAAGATGTTACCAGTGTTGGCGGAATCATGAAATATGCAAAAGAGTTTGGAATTAGCTGATGCAAATTTCAGCCTGCTGAAAAAATTAATTATATTACAGCAAATGAAAAGCGTCTGGCAACAGGTGCTTTTTTTCTGTCCATTTTTAGGAGGTGGCTGTTTATGAGGGATTATCTGCGAGGAAAGCGGTGCATGGTGTGGAGCTTCATGGGGAACAGCCGGATATACCAGGTACTCCGGGATTACGGCGACCGGCTGGACACTAAAGGACAACGGCACGGAATGTTATTTTGAGAAGGAGAATATCTGGACATTCGACTCCAAAGGCGAGCTGCTGATTACCATCATGTCCTCGCTGGCGCAGGAAGAGAGCCGGAGCGTTTCGGAAAACTGCACCTGGGACATGAGGA
>CAJUCG010000032.1 GCA_910585065.1 uncultured Lachnospiraceae bacterium | reverse complement strand
ATCTCGTTTCCATTGGTACTCGTCCATTTTCGAATCTTGATCTTGCAGCGGCCTCTGGAGCCTGGAACAGCATTCCAGTTCATTGGCTTTTCTTCCCCACGCTTACGCTCCCCAATCGCCGTGAAAAATGCACAGAGCAATCCTTCACACTTTTTATGCAGAAATAAATTGTGTTTTATCGTTGTTTCCTGTCCATCTTCTGCCATAATCCGTAAGGATAAGATTGCTTTATGACATGGTGGCAATTTATCGCTGCCGTTATGTCTTCCGCGCTCCAACAATTTCACTTCAAAATCATAATCTCCTTCTGGCAGAATGACAAACTCCGGACTATCATTTTTAATTGAATCATCCCACTCAAGTTCTCCATCCATCATTTCCATCATATTCACTCCATTTCTGCCGCATATACGGCTACGATTTAGTCAAACGGCAGCTCGTCCTCTGTTCCATCCGGGAGGTTAATAAACTCCCCTGCTGCCCGCTTATTCTCTTTGATCATCTCATAAACCTTTGACCATGCGGCAACCAACACCCCTTCAACAAATGCGGGGTCATAGTTTTTAATCGGTGTCCCCTTAGGATAGTAGCCGCGCTTTTCTACTGCTCCGGTCACATCTTCGATCACCACATGATAGGAATTCATCAAATCCAACAGCTTCTTTGGAATTCCCTGCGCTGCTGCCTCCGAATTCTCTGACGAAGCTTTTCCCTCATTTGGCACAGCTTTTCTTCCTCGGTCTGCCACTTCAGGGGAGGGATACAGTTCCTTTTCCCCAGCGCGCTCGGCATTATAATGGTTCTCTTCAGGCTGTGGCTGCTTTGGTTTATCCGGAGTCGGCGAGGTAGCTTTCGGTACTCCTCCAGCCATTTCCGGAATGCATTGCGCAATGGAAGAAAAGGTAAAGGGAAGTTCCGATGGCATTCCATGCCGATTTTTCGCGTCCCAACATGGATGATGCTCCGTATACATCACGCGCTTTCCCCCCTGCGCCTTATTTTTCCCTTTCGCTGCGCCCTGGTTGTCCACGTTGACGACAATAGTTTTGTAGTTGGCAAACAATACCATATCCGCCCATTCTTTTAACAGTGGTGCATTCTTTTTTTGTAACTTTAACTCCCAGTGATCATATGCACCCATCTCATCCGGCTGCTCAATTTTCCTCATCTGTGCATGGGCGGTGATTACGATATGAATTCCGCGCTTCTTTGTTTCCTCCAGTAAGTTCAACATCTTGCCAAAATCTTCAGCCACATAGACATAACCCTTGCCATATCCAATCTCTTCAATGCCGGAAATCTGCTTTTTTGCACAGAATTCTGCAATGCAGAGCTGCTCTGCCCAGTCCGCCGTATCAATCACCAGCGTTTTACAAACTTCCGGATGTTCTTTAACATACTTGATTTCTTCCAACAGCATTGAAAAACTACTTGGCGAGTCCAAACGCATCACATCCATATTTGATGTGCTTCCCTCCGTGTCAATAAATAATGGTTCCGGAAACTGCGCGGCAAAGGTACTTTTCCCAATCCCTTCCGGACCATACAGCACAACTTTCTGTGCCTCCTTCCTCTTTCCTCTGGTAATCGTCATTAAAATTCACCCTCCTTCCATCTGGCAGCCACCGGAGCAACGGGAACCTCTCTCTCCATTTCTGGTTGCTCTTGCTGCTCCACGGCATAGCCATCCTCAATAATAATCTTGCATTCCCCACCCGTGGAAACTCTGGTGGCGATCGCCTGTAAATTCTCCTGCTCTAGCCAGCGTCCGAATTCCTCCAGGGTATTCATATCCATCTGTTCCAGCTTATCCAAAAGCACAAAGCCGCATTCCGGCTTTAATCTGCGCACAATGGCGGTCGCTATCTTTAACTGCTCGGCTCCGCTCATGCAGTCCCAGCGGTTCCCCTGGTAAAGCAGTTCTCCATTTTCCACCGAAAGTCCAGGATAAGGAAGATCCGCAGAATCTAACAGCGATTGCTTTTGCAGCCGAATTTCTTCAAGCTTTGCGGTAAGAAGTTCATACTGTGTTAGATAAGTCTTTGCGTCTTCCTCCGCCTTATCCTTATCTAAGTTCGCGCGTACCTTGCGGTTAATCTGGTCAATCTGCTCAATATTGCGCTCCAGTTCCTCTGTCGACTGATCCTGCAAATCAAGCACATCCGTTTCTGCAATCTGGATATCCGCGGTAATCTGCTCCTGCTTTTCCTTCAGCTCCTTTAAACGTTTCTCCTGTTCTTCCACCTGAATCTGCAATAAAGCTGCATTCCTCTTTAATGCAGACAGGTTTTCACGCTTTCTTTGGTTCTCCCCATTCTTTGCCAGGATTTCCTGCTGCTGTCTGATCAGTTCCGCAGCACTTACTGGCATCTCCGGCATATCCGGATAATATGGCTGCTCTTTGGCATATTTTGTTTTCTGGTCAGCAATTCGCCCGATAGTCGTGCGCTCGCTGTAAACTTGTTTTTCTGCGTGTTCCAGTTCGGCAAGCTGCGTTCCTACCCCGATAATCTTTAAGAGCGTATCCGCTTTATCTTTTGGCGTAGCAGAAAGGAAACGCGGCAAATCCAGTGCCAACTGCTCCACAAAGGTATTTAACAACTGCTGCCCCGCCTTGTTTCCCCGCGGATCGGTTACGGTAAGGCTGCTGTTCTTTCCTTTCCGCTCCACCACCAACCCATTGCTCATCACAATATGTAAGTTTGGTGGAATTACCGAATCTTGACGCTGTGCCTTACTTGGGCGGTATTTTTCCCCGCCCAATGCCCAAGCAATGCTGTCAAGCACGCTAGTCTTTCCCTGCCCGTTATTGCCTCCGATAATGGTCAGACCAGAGCGCGTTGGCTCCAATTTCACTGCCTTGATTCGCTTGACATTCTCAATCTCAAGCTTATTGATCTTAATGCTCATTTTTTGTCCCTCCATTCAACTGATCTACCAAATCCTGCACTGCATCCCGGTCGGTGCTGTATTTCCCTTTGGTTTCCACGTTGCCACCGTGCTGCGGCTGTGAAGTGTCCAGTACACGCAATGCAATGTACATCTTTTCACCACCGATGTACTGGCTACTCACTTTCCATTTTGACTCCATTTTTTTCTCCTTTTTTCTCTTGACTCTTTGTCGTCCCTATACTATAATAAGATTGTGATATTTCTTGACGACCGGATCGGATGTGCTTTCCTTTCCGGTCATTTTACTTTTGTAGAATTTGCTTCTTTGTAAGTCTACCAGAATTTCCTTTTCCCCTCTCTTCGATGATTTCCTGCCAGACTTGCCCATCTTCCCGATTGCCTCCGAACCGGTAATAACATCTTCGTGAACTCTGAATAGCGTTCTCATTGCTACACCTCTTTTCTTCAATAGCTTGTCCATCTGCTGCCTTTTCAGGCAGTTGGTTCCTCCACTTCGTCCACTGGCACATAGCCAATTGCACGCATGGCTTTATCGTTGAGCTTCACTAGAGTTTCTCTTCGCTTATCTGCTGGCAGACTGTCCAACAAAACATATTTCCCATCGATTTTCACCCATAAACTTACCGTAATCTCTTTTGCTTTCCTCAATTTACTCACCTCCTCCCATTCATCGTATGTGCTGCGGATTGTCCAGTATGCCGCCCATCCTGTATCCCCACACAGTATCTATTTCTTTTGCCATTAACATTTGCTTTTTCCCCCCAAGTTGTGGTAAAATAAACTAAGTTTAAATCCTTAAACTAATTACGAATTACTACGTCGTACATTATACCGACTTATCTCGTCGCTGTCAAGTATTTTTTAAGGAGGAATACCATGCAATTTAATAAACGCTTAAATCTTATACGCAAACGTTCTAAAATTACACAAAAATCCGTTTCCACTTATCTTGGTGTAACTTTACGCACTTACCAACGGTACGAAGAGGGTACTATTGAACCTCCCTTATCGACAGTTTCTGCTATCGCAAAATACTTTGATATTCCTGTGGATTGCTTGCTTGGCAACGGTCTTTTTGCCAATTGGGAAGATATCCTCCTCCACAAAGACATTATTTTGTCTTCCCTAGTTGAGCTACTTCCCGCTATTCCGCAAATACTAAATTTGTCTAATCCTTCCGAAAAACAACTTGCACGCCTTTTACCCGCGCTCCTTGCAAAGGTTACTTTTACCGAAGATACTATTTCCCTTTATCTTCTGAATTCTTCTGAATCGGAAATACCTGTCGAAGTACCCTTTGGTGAATGCCAAACAGATCTTCCAGTGCATCCCAGTGTTTGATCCTGCCTAAAAATTGTGGTATATTGCTTTCTAACCTCTGGTAGCTTCGCAGGGTAACTCCAAGATATTTCGCCACTTCCTGCTGTGTCATGCCCGCCCTCTGGCGGGCTTCTTTCAGATTTTTTCTCATATAGTTCTCCTTTTAAATTCTACGTAATATTACGTATTTTATTCTTGACATACGTAATATTACGTGCTATAATATAATCATGATAAGGAAAGGAGCTATTTTAAATGCCAATGACATCACGAGAGATGATACAACATCTCAAGAAAAACGGATTTCAAGTAGTCAGCCAAAACGGTTCCCATATAAAAATGAGGAATAATATCACTGGATGCCAAACTGAAGTTCCTTATCATAATACAAGCCTGAAAAAAGGGCTTGAACAAGCAATATTAAAACAGGCGGGGCTAAAATAGTTCCGCCCCCTAAAAAATGGAGGCATTATTTATGAAAAAATTATTTTATCCTGCATTATTTCACAAAGCAGAAGAAGGTGGCTTCTGGATTTCCTTTCCTGATGTTCCAGAGTGTCTTACACAAGGAGATGACATGACGCAAGCTTATGAAATGGCTGTAGATGCACTTGGTCTGGCTTTGGTTTCCCGTGAAAAAGAACAACAACCTTTGCCTGCTTCTTCTGATCCCACCACGATTGTTCCAGAACCAGATTCTTTTCTTGTTGTCGTAGAATTTGATATGCTTGCTTATAAGAAGCGTACCAATTCCCATGCAGTAAAGAAAACATTAAGTATTCCAGAATGGCTGAATGAAGCTGCTATGTCTATGGACTTAAACTTTTCTCAAGTATTACAGGAAGCTCTTCTTGCCAAAATCCAAGCATAACTTTCTTTTTATCATGCCCGCTTTCCGGCGGGCTTCTTTTAGGCTCTCACGCATATCACTCTCTTTCTCCGTCAACAAAATCTGACAAATTCATCTGATTATACTCTGGCACATTCACAAAGTCTTCTGAAAGCTGAATCCCAAACTGTTCTGACACCTTCTTGAAATTCGCTGCAATCTTGTATGGTGCAAGGTTCTGCCGAACGGCGATCCTATCCATCGCCTTTAAATAACTCGCGACTTCACCAACGGGAATTTCTACCGGATTCGTTTTCTCCTGCTGTTGCTCCATCTTATGGAAACGGTTAATGTACCGGGCAGTGAACTCCGTGCCTTTCTGCCCTGTCAATTTATGAGCAATGAACTCGCAGCCTTTCTTCGTTACCATGAAGCAAGGACGGCTCTGATTATTTGCATCCAAATAGGAACTTTCCTCGAAGAAATCGCCCAATCCAATTTTGGCTTCGGCTAACTGCTCACTATATTTGCGAATATCTCTTAATAATTTGGAATGTTCCTTCCCGACCATCTGCGCTACTTCCATAGAAGTAATGGTTGTCTTTACTAAATCTCCCCTTTCTTCCTCTCTTTCTTTACAATTTTGTTACCCACACCCTATACTTTTTCATTGGTACATTCTGTTTCACCTTGAAGTGTGTATATTTCACTATCTCTTGTAATACTCTCCCTCTCCTGCTAAAATGTACCCACAGGCTCTGCCAAGCCGAGTACAAAGAAAGGAGAATGTAATATGACCGCAAAAGAAGAATACCCAACTCTTTATGAAGCTTATTGTCATTACTACAAAACGGGAGAGAAACATTTCAATGTACTTCCCAAAAATCCTGATTACCTTTTGAATGTTATCAATGAAACCTCATACTTGCTTGAAAGAGGTTTTATTGATAACGTTTCAGACAATCTACTCTATGATTCGGTTATCTACTTGGTTCCATTGGAAGATATGTCATTTGACATTACTTTTACTGGAATCCGTTTCATGGAGTCCCACTTAAAATGACAACACCACTTTGTATTCACGCCGGATAACATCAAAAGTACATGAAAGGTGCGGTGCAATATCCGCACTCTTCATTTTTGCAAATTCCTTAAAAAGCATCTCTGTAAACAATATCTGCTGCTCCAAAGGAGTCTTTGCTGTCTGGCTTGCCTCATATGACATTTGCATCAAATCCCTCATTTTTCTTCTTCACCTCCTTTCTCCCTTTCCTGATTGCTTTCCGCACCAAAATCTATCATTTCATCACCGAACTTATTGGCAAGATGCAATAAATACTTGGAAATCAGGATTACTCCTTTAACATCTCCCCTTTCTGTTGCCTTTTCCTGTGCAGAAAACAGATTTTTTAGTATCTGCTCCATAATGACCCTTTTTGTCCTCAACTTCAAAATTCCACTCACCCCCTTTCCATGCTGAACAATTTTTTAATTCTAAAATTTGCATTTGGGTTGAAATTTTTTTCTCAATATGATAAAATTTTTTAATCTTATCATTTTAAGGAGGGTATTATGTGGCATCATTCAGACAAACATCTTTTTGAAAGCTATGCAGAATCACTAAATTTCATAAATGAAATTTACGAAAGGATTCCAAGCCATCTTGACGAGGTTACATATATCAATCAGCAGTTCGAAAATTTTGCTACATATTTAACAGAATCAAACATTTTCTTACAAGAATTCAATATGGCACATAACAAAATCTTAATGCCATCCATCAAGCAAATGCAGTTACTTCAAAATATTTACAATTCTTTACCACAAGATCATTTTGTAGCGATAAACAATATGTCCTCAATTGTCGAATCATTAAATAGTTTTTTACGCTCTATGGATTTTACTTCCTATGCTGCATCTTTACCAATAAAAGATACAAGTCCTGATGATTACATAACTACCGATTCTTCTGTAATTAAAACTCTTGACATTTCTGACAACTTTTCCATTACAATAGGCTCCAATCGGATACGAATAAAAACTAGTGATTTTATCGCTCTTATTGCTCTTATTTTTAGTATATTTGCATACCTTTTTCCACGTATTGAAAAAGATACTTCTTCTGAAGTGCCTCCTTCAAATGAAAAGGTCTTCTTAGAAACTCAAAATCAATCTGAAGAAGATATTATTTCAGTATCACAGGAGCAAAATCAACTTCTTCAGGATGAGAACCAACTTATCCAAGAAAAGAACCAACTTCTCCGGGAAGAGAATCAGCTCATCCAAGAAAAGAATCAACTTCTTCAGGAAGAGAATCAACTTATCCAAGAAAAAAACCAATTTCTTCAAGAAGAGAATCAACTTACCCAGGGAGAAAAACAGTTCCTCCTAGACATTCTTGAGTCTGTAAATACTTCAATGTCTTCCCAAGCGGATTTCCTCGAAGAAATGAAAACGTTTCTCAGCGAACAAACTCCAACAGCTCAAGAATCCATTGAACCAACCCAGATACCTCCTGACTCAAATGAATCACTTCCTGACAATGCTCCGAAATCTGCTGAGCTATCTTTCTCGTTTCGCGAACAACATCAAGAATTTGACGATTCAACTCAACAGAAGATTGATAGTTCGCCCAAATCTCTGAATACATATTCTGAAAGCGAATAGCATACAGCGTAAATATTATTATGGTGCCCAGAAGGAGAACGCGCAGCGTTCTTATCTGGCTCCGTAATGGAATATCGTTATCTATCAACTTACTGTTCCTTTTCATGTTGCGTCCTCCGAATTTTTCTACAAATCATTCACTTTCCTTTTTTCTATCGCCAACTTTTCTAGATATTCCAATTCCTATTTTTTCTTTGGTACATTCTATTTCGCCCTAAATTTTCCAGTGCCTTCCAACGTTTCCTTGAAATGAACATCTATCTTCTCCTTGCCATTTCCGCATCAAGATTAACACTTTGACTTTTTGTTTAGTATGTTGAACAATATATTAAAAAAATATATCTGCAACTTTCTTATTTAAAGCTTTTGCGATTTTTAATAAAGTATCAGTTGTAGTAGTTTTGATTGTTCCGCTTTCTAAACCAGACAAAGTAGTTCTTGATATTTTAGCTTTTTTAGCTAATTCCTCCTGAGAAATTCCTATCGCCTCCCTACATTCTTTTATCTTGTATCCCATTTTATCACCT
The DNA here is from genome assembly GCA_910585065.1 of uncultured Lachnospiraceae bacterium. Classification (GTDB taxonomy): domain Bacteria; phylum Bacillota; class Clostridia; order Lachnospirales; family Lachnospiraceae; genus RGIG4057. The sequence continues at coordinate 11,569 of CAJUCG010000032.1, read as the reverse complement.
CGCTTTATTGTTCATCATGTTGAACACATTCTCATATTATCATATTTCAAAAAGAATGTCAAGTATGTTGAACATTTTTTCTTGACTTTTTTTTGATTGTACAGTATACTGAACTTATAAAGGCAGGTGAAATAAATGACATTGGGCGATTTAGTAAAACAATATCGTGAAAAATATAATATCAGCATGGATGAATTTTCTAAAATGTGCTGCTTGAGCAAAGGATATATTTCAATGTTAGAAAATAATACTAACCCACGAAGCAATAAACCTATTGCCCCAACTCTACCAACTATAAAGAAAATTGCTTTAGCTATGAATACAGATGTAGATTCCATACTTAGAACATTAGATTTTGACCAAGAAATTAGTCTTGATCCAAAATCAGAAGAGCCAATATTCTGCAAAAATGAGTATGCTATGGATACAATAGAAATTCGTATAAAAGAAATTATTATTAAACGGTATGGTAGTATGAAGAAATTCTGTAAAAAGATTGAAATGCCGTGGACTACCCTTGACAGCATATTAAAAAGAGGCATCGCGAATTCAAACATAACAAATGTTATGAAAATAACCAAAGAACTTAATATAGATATGGAAAGCCTAACATCAGGAGTTATATTAAATTGCGATGGACAAAACATAAATGAACAAAATGTTTCGAAATCAAGTTCTGCAAAAATTATTCAGTATTATAATTTACTTAATGATACAGGAAAAAATGTTGCAACAGAAAGGGTAAAGGAACTTACCTATATTCCCAATTATACTTCAAAAAGTTTTAACGAAGAAATTTCGGAGGAAATTTATCCTCATTTTACAACTGAAGAAGATGCAGAAAAATATCTTTCTTCTCAAAAAGTACTAGCAGCATTTAAAGAAAAAGATGGGGATATTTCAAAAAACGACAAGATAAAAATTGCAAACATCATATATAAAAACAGCAAAAAAAGCTACTAAAAATGGGGGGATGTAGTTGATTGATCAAAAAAGATACCGAAAAATTAAAAGAGCCGCTGAAAAATGTTTTAATTGTTTCGCAACTAGAAACCCTTTAAAAATACTAAATAAACTAGAGGTACCTTGCTCAATTATAGACTTGGAAGGTGGATTAAATGGTTTTACACATATGAACCAAAAAGGAGAGCCATGGGTATATATTAACAAAAGGTATAGGCATGACGACTTATCTGTTCGGATTATTGCAGCACACGAATTGGGGCATATATTATTGCACTCAGAAAGCGATGTAAATATGTTTGAAGAAGATACAGATTTTTCAAACAAAGAATACGAAGCAGATATTTTCGTAATGGAGTTAATGCCGAAAATACAGCCATATTATAGAGATTATACAACATTTTCACCAGAAGAATTGAGAAAATATATTTATTCTTGGATATGTTAGATTTACAACAAAAGAGATATAAAATTAAAAATAAATATCATAAAAGAAGTACTACCTATGGATCTTTGCCCAAATATACTGCTAATGTTGGTATTAAAAAGGAAGGAGAAACTTTGAAAACTATAAAAAAAATATTAGGAATAGTGTGCTTAATCGAAGTTTTTTTTGGAATATATTTGGCGTTTACTGTATTTAAAGACGAGCCAATCGCTGGAATATTGGTTTGTAGCATATTTGGCTTTCTTGCATATCTTCTTTTGCAAAAAAAAACAGAAAAATTGCAACCAGAAGAACACTTTGTTTTGGAAACCTTCCCACAAACACAAGGAATCAACGAAGCAAAAAGAAGTGATATAAATATTGAAACTGACAATACTATTTATCCTATCGAAAATACTTCCGCTACTAAACAACTAAAAGTAGCACTGTCATCATTGGATAATTCCTTAAACGAACTAAATAAGACGCTTTCTTCCGATAACATCCTAAAAGATACTGTTCCACAAAATGCAGATATGCTGCCATCACCCCAACAAAAAACAGAAGACTCTTATATTAACGATGGAAACATGATTTTCAAAACCGATAACAAAGAAATTTCCGATAAGGAAGTACCATATTTGATACAAATTGGACGGGAAAAAATCATTGAAAAACAAACAAATTTCAAAACAGATTTATTACCGGACTTAAATGAACAAGAACGATATTTTTTCAATGAATTAGAATTAGCCCTGTCAACTATTAAAGGAGATATTACTGCTGAACGGATGTCAAATGGTGTAATTTCAGTATACTCCAATTCATTTTACGTTGGAAAGATTAAATTATCTGGAAGAAAACACTGGATGCAAGTTTTACGTGGTCAAACTCAAACAAAAATGATTGATGGAGAACTTGACGATTTTATTCAACGTATACCTGACTGGGTTAGGTATATTAGGATTCATTGCAAGTAACTGTAACATTAACTACATCAACGCCGCCCATACCATAGACGGCACATCAGAAGAAGATCGGCAGCATGACGAAGACATTATGGATGGCGAGGATTTCTAAGTAATATAATAACCCTGAAAGGATAGTAATATGAAGATCTATTGAAGGAATCCGATGTTCACCGCCTGGTAACGAAAGAAAAAGACTTGTGGACATACGATGGACGAATTAAAGGAAATCGAATCGCCATCCGAAAAGGCTTATTAGAAAATGAAAAGAAGAAGCAATAAAACATTCAAAACCAATTTATTCTCCAACGGAGGTATCTCATGCAGACTGCTGCCTTCTATATCCGTGTCAGCACGGAAGATCAAACCGAATATTCCCCGGATGCACAACGCCGCGCTCTGTTTGAGTATGCGAAGCGCAATCATATCCTTATCTCCGATGAATTTATTTTTACAGATGAGGGGATCTCCGGTCGACACGCTGAAAAACGCCCTGCTTTCATGCAGATGATTGCCATGGCAAAACAAAAACCTAGACCATTTGATCTGATTCTTGTTCACAAATTTGACCGCTTCGCACGCAGCCGCGAAGACAGTATTGTTTATAAATCTCTGCTGCGCAGGGAATGCGGCATTTCCGTTATCAGTATTACGGAACATATTGAGGATGATAAATTCTCTGTTATTCTTGAGGCAATGTTAGAGGCGATGGCGGAATACTATTCACTAAATCTTGCAGATGAAGTAAAGAAGGGGATGACAGAAAAAGCGCGCCGTGGCGAATACCAGACTTATGCGCCGTTCGGCTATCGCTTAGAGCAGGGTATCTTGATTCCCGTTCCAGAAAAAGCGGCAATTGTACGCCAGATGTACGAAGATTATCTGCATCACGGCAAATCGCCATTTGGAATTGCACGCGAGTTAAATAATCTTGGTGTTCGGACGCTGCGCGGAAATACCTGGGAAAACCGCACAGTAAAATATATTTTACAAAACCCTGTCTATAAAGGCTATATTCGATGGAATCCTGCAGGGAAACAGGATTTACGGGAACACAAATACCTTACTGGAAATTTTATTATCAAAAAGGGGAACTATGAAGCTATCGTTTCCGAAGATCTCTGGCAGGCAGTCAACGACAAACTTTTAAAGGAGCATCGCAATATAAATCGCAAACCTGCAGAACTTCATGCACACTGGCTCTCCGGATTACTGCACTGCGATAGCTGCGGCGGACTTCTTGCCTCCGGCGGGGCAAAACTCTCCGCATTCCAGTGCATGAACTACTCCAAGGGGAAATGCCCAGTTTCCCACTATATTACATACCGACGCGCTGGAGAAGCAGTATGCCAGGCATTTCAGGTTTTCATAGAAACTGGTAATTTTCATTATACAGTGATTCATAAACAAGATTCCGAAGGAATTGCCCTGCTACAGGAAAAACTTGCAAAATTATCCACGAAAGAAAAACGTGCAAAGGACGCTTATCTTGCGGGAATTGATACACTGGAAGAATACGGAGAAAATCGAAAAAGGCTGGCAGCAGAACGCGAAAATCTGCAAGCTGCCATTGACAAGCTGACGGCAGAAAATGAAACCCGTGATCGGCACGAAGAAATGTTTAAGCGCATTCGAAATGTCTATGATGTAATCTCCTCCGATGCGGACAATATCACAAAAGAAAATGCCATCCGCAGCGTTGTAGAACGGATCATATACAATAAAAGTTCTGAACATATGGATGTTTTTTTATTTTGCGATTGACTAGGGGGAAATGCAGTTTAGTCCACCGAACTGACTAATAATCACCATTGCCAGCTTCGGATTCGTTTGTTTAATATTTACCGGATACTGTAATCTTCTCTCATAACTCCACATGAAATTAACACTCTCCTTCCCACGGCCACGGAGCATCCACCCATCTCCAGTGTTCACAGCAAACATTATTATTATAAAAATTCATTGGCCCGTAGAGCTTTTCAAATTTGTGGATATGCTCATCGCGCTTTTTCGCCAGCTCGTTAAAACGCACTAATGCCTCGCAGCAATCCGGGTGGGTATCCAAAAAGATTCTCAAATCATCCATGGAAAAACTGATTTTTCCGATGTGGTTGAGCAATTCTCTCCTGCTCATCTCTCCCATATCAGTTGCACCTCCTTGCCATAAAATCAAGGTCTAACTGGGCAAAGATTGTGCCCTTGCACCACGCCTCTTCCTCAGGGCAAATATTCTTGTAATCCTGCCATGGCACATACCCCATCGCAAGTGCCATCCCCGCAATCGGATCTCTCTTTGAAGGAAAACAATCCGGATCTGGCTTGCTATTTTCACAGCAGCAGTCATTGTCCGGTGGCTGTGGCTCACAGCAGTCGTTATCCGGCGGAGTACAGCACTGTGGCGGCTCACAGCAGTCATTATCTGACGGAGTACAGCACTGTGGCGGCTCGCAGCAGTCATTATTTGGCGGAGTACAGCACTGTGGCGGTTCGCAGCAGTCATTATCCGGTGGAGTGCAGCACTGTGGCGGCTCGCAGCAGTCATTATCCGGTGGGGTGCAGCACCGTGGCGGTTCGCAGCAATTATTTCCCGGCCGCGGATATGACCTTTGCATACCACAACCCCGATTTCCAAAACTCATATTTGACCGTGACTGCCCCATCTGAGGCGGTCTGAAATTATTCCGATACATCATCAATCTCCCTCTTTTCTGCGTGGTATGTTCTTGCAAAAAATCGCCGGATACGCACCACACAAAGCGCCTCCTGACGCTTTTCCTTGGTTCACTATCATAATATGAATCTCTCGAAAAAGGGTTACAAAAAAGACTGCGTGCATTTTCGCACGCAGTCTTTTTTATTGCACAGGAAAGACATTCTTACTATAAAGCAAGATTCTCTATCAATTATTATATTCTCTATAACCGACCCGCTCCAATTTTTCTTTTTTTGCCACAACGCTATCCTTTAACTCTTCCTTGTACGCTTTTAACTTCTCCAATAATTCTTTATCAGAGGTCGCGAGAATCTTTGCCGCAAGAATACCCGCGTTTGCCGCACCGTCAATCGCCACAGTTGCAACCGGAATTCCGGACGGCATCTGCACAATGGAATAAAGCGAGTCCACACCGCCAAGTGCCTTTGTATGAATCGGCACGCCAATCACCGGAAGCGGAAAAATTGCCGCCGCCATTCCCGGCAAATGCGCCGCGCCGCCCGCACCAGCAATAATCACCTTAAATCCCTTTTCCTCCGCGCTCTTTGCATAATCAAAGAAAATATCTGGCATACGATGCGCAGAGATCACAGTCATCTCATAGTCGATTCCAAATTTTTCCAAAATCTGTGCCGCCTTACTCATCACCGGTAAATCCGAATCGCTCCCCATCACAATACCTACTTTTGCCATATCTTATCCTCCATTTCTATATTTAATTTATTGATTCAATCCCTCTGCCCCTACAACCACAAACTTCCCATTCTCAAGTACGGGGATCTTTGTCCCGTCCGCCCTAATCACAGAAATTTCCGCCAGTTCATTGTACGGAATCGTAATGTCTGTATGGCAATTCATATAAGCTTTTGCCAGATCCGTCTTTCTCAAGAGAGAAATCTCATTGTCGCGAGCAATGATTTCCTTTCCGTTTGGATTGAACACTGCATGATCCTCGCTCCCCTTGTAACAGGTATCCCCAAGTGCAAAGTGCGGACCTGTCTTTTCCGCAATCAAAATGGGCAGTTTCGCCTGAATCCCATACTTTCGTGCCATTTCATAAGCGATCCGATTTGTTCCAATCGCAAATTCTCCGATCGGTAGCGTTTTATGCCCGTGCAGAATATTTTCAAAAATATAATCTCGATTTTCCTGCTCACCTGCAAAATTTGTGCATCGATAATCCACCACCATCCCATCAAGAAAGGTAAATTCCAGATCACGGTACTCTAAACCATTTAGAAAAACCTGACTTACATACAGCACTCCGCTTGTCCCCTCAAGTACGGGCGAGGTAAAGACCTCCCCCACCGGAATATTGACATCCGCCGTACAATTCTCAAAATTTGTTTCCCTCTCCGGATGAATTAACGGGTGCAGACGGACTCTCATCTCGGTGCGATTACCATTTCCCCCGCGCACAAGCACAAAATCCCCCGTATCCAACACATCAATCAGACTCTGCTGCATTTTTTTATAGAAATCGTTATTTAATGTATTTAAGTGGATGGTCTCATTAAAAATTTCCTCAAATTTCTCCCCTATCGACGGCAGCGGAAAGGCGATAATCGTATAGGATGTCTCCTCCGATTTTAGATAATCCATCGCCAGAATACCAAGCTTTCTGCTTTCCTCAAGCATGGATTTTGTTGTTTTTGCATCCCTTTGCACGGATTCTTTTTTATTCTTAGGCGAAAAATCGCTCTCCCCAAACACCTCCAAAACAGCAGGTCCTGCAAATGCTGCATATTCTGTGCGATAGTATGAAAAAACTGCCCTTGCCGCTTCCAGCGATGCTTTCTGTATTTTTTTATCATAGCAGAGCGCGATATCATTTCTGTGATCATACTCATACTGCCGGTTTACGCTTGTTGCAAAATATCCATCCTTACGCCCGTAACCGCGCGCCGCCAAATTTGCAGCGGCACGGTGAATAGTTACTTTTTTGCCCATCCCCTCAAAGTTTTTTATTGCTTCGCGGATCATCTTCTCAAATCCCAAAACATAGCGGATATTGACAATACTCTTTGATGAGAAGTCCGCCCCCATCACCTCAAATCCGCGCACATAGCCATCCGTGTAAGAGGAAGCCATTTTGTGCAAGGTTTCCTCCGGCTGGGCATTTAAAAATTTTGCAAGCTTTAATTCATTATCCGATATGTACTCGCCAAAATAATAAAGATAGCGTAGATCTGTCAGATCCGCCTCCATAATAATATCCCTTGCAAAGGTCCAGGTAGGGTCCTGCTTCTCGCGGACGCGTGCCCTGCGAAACTCCTCCTGGTAATCATGCAGATAGTAGTAAAGAGCTTCCTTTATCTCCCCCGCTGTGGACTCCCCTTCCATCTCGAAACAATTGTATATCTCAATAAAAAGTTCGAACACTGGCGTGATCCCTGATAAACGGCCCTCGAAAGCACAAGCGGTCAGACTGTGGATCTCTGCGTAGAGTACTGAGAGAATCTGCCCGTACTCCTCCCCCAATACTTTTACTGCAAACGCTGGATTTCCGTAAGACTGCTCATAATGCTCTGGCATAAGATCTGCGTAGAGCAAACGGTTCTCCTCCCTTAATTCCTCCAAAGTTTTTTGATACAGCGCGCCAGAAAACACATCATCCACTACAGAAGTTAAAAGCGCGATAAAATCGGCAAGCAAAACAAAATAATCCCTGAAAGGCTGCCGCATCCCCTCATTCGCAAATGCCGCAATTCGCTCCTTGGCTAAGGTATAACGCTCTCTCATCCCTTCGTTTTCTTCCTGTAAAATATCCAGAGTTCTCATATCTTTTTCCTCATTTTCCATAATTTTCCATTTCACATTGTCCCGGTTAGATAAAGCGAGATCAGTGTCAAAAGCAAAATGGCATTTACCACCACACCAAAAACTGGCTGAAAATACAAAATATCCGGTTCGCGCAGACTCATAATTCCAAGCACAAAACCGACAATTGCAACAAAAAGACAGCCAAGCCCCAGATACCCAATAAGAATTCCGGCCTCCCCTTTTGCGGAGGCGGAAATAAGAGAAGCCGCCGTCAGCCCTGAAAATGACAGCAGGGCAAGGAACATCGCCACGATCCCCTTTTTGGAATGTTTTCTTCCCTGAAATTTCAATCTGCTTTTTTTCTCCAAATTCATCCCCCGTCCCCGCCTATTTTTACTTTCCATATCCCAAGACATGCCGTCCCACCCGCACTCCTACAAACAACAATCTCATCATCATATAGCCAAAAATCCCGCCCAGCGTATTCAAAAACAGATCGTCCACATCAAAAGTCCCCACCTTGTAGACAAGCTGAATGGTTTCCACCACTAAACTGAACGAAAAACTCCAGAAGGTAACATACAAAAGCTTTCCGGATTTCTGCCAGAGAATTGGCAAAAAAAAGCCAAACGGCATAAAAGCGACTACATTCCCCGCAAGATTAATCATCACACTTTTCATGCCAAGAATCTCGCGGTAGCGGTAAAACCGTTTGATCTCGCGAAACAGCACAAGGTTATAATGGTATTCATCGGAAATATCCGTCCGCCCATAACGCTCAGAAAAAAACAAAAAATAAAACAGTATGCCCAAATATAAGATAAAAACAAGCTGGCTTACCACACGCTGCCAGCCGGATACTCTTCTCTTCACAAAAACCTCTTTTCAGTTGGTCATCCAATAGTCACATTTATTATTATCCCCATTATACACCGAATATTGCACGAATTCAAGCATTCAAAAGAAAATTCAACCACTTCGTTGTAAATTTTTTGTAGATTTTGCATTCTGGTACTTCCAGATGAAAACAATCTACCACCTCAGAACTAATTTTGGAACTAAAACAGAGTCCGCTCCCTTAAATAAACTGGAGGCGGACTCTGTTTTATCACATCCTAATATGCATTGGCGATATATGGCTGGTTCAAATTGAAATCTGCCTTATTCCCGCTAATATCCGTAATATTATTCTCCAAAATGGTAAAACGCACTGTTCTGGAAGTCGGCATCCCCCCTTCTAGGGTAATATAAATATTCTTTCCGCTCGCAATTCCTGTGCCAGAATAAGTTGCACCCGTCGCGGTATCCACTGCCCGAACCTTTATCGTACCCTGAACCTCCTCGCTCATGGTCATTGTGATTGTGCCGTAACTGATGGTACTGTTTGCTGCAACTCTTGGTGGGGTATTTTCCACTGCGACAAATACAAGACTAGCACCGCTGATAGCATTGAAACTGCCGCCAAATCCCTTTACGCCACTGACAAAGAGTTCATAGCTTGCATCATAATTACCCGAAAACGCACCTGGACTAAACTCAAGTTCCACCGTCGCACCGCGATCATTATTTTCCACTACAGAAGCAGCGACAGGGTTAGTGCGCGAAGACATTCCATAAATAATATAATAATTCTGAACCATCTCCGCCGTCGCCATATCGATCTTATTGGAGAAAGTCACAATCACTTTATTGCGGTCATTCGCATCCTGCACCGCCGCAATCGGAGCTGGAAGCTCGTCGACGGAGGAAGTTCCGTTCTTGTTGAGCGTGATATTCATTGTTTTGGAATAATTTTCCAATTTATCCGCTACCATCCCCGCCGGGAGTGTAAGCGTAAATTGTCCGCTCTCAAGCATGGAAGGATCATCAAAAATATATGTAACCATTGTATTTTCTACTGTTGCTGTGGTGCTGACTGGCGAAACAGAGGAAACATCACCGTTCGTGCTTCTTATGCGCGCCGTGATCTGCTGCGTTGTCGTCGCGATCCGGATCTCCTTGTCGTAAGTAAGAACAAGCTTGCAGACCGTTCTGCCATCCAAAACCGCATTGGTCATCACCTGATCAACTAACTGTGGAGGGGTGGTATCCAATGTAAAGTTCACCGGCCGGGAATCGGAAGCAGTGGTTGTACTGTTCGCATTATAATTGTACCACGCCTGGAAATTGACCACCTGATACCCCGTAATTGACTGGTAGGCAGATGGAATTTCATAGCGCACAATCTTTGGATTCTCCATATCTGGCACACCGTAGGAGGTATACGATCCAAATTGTGCAAGCCCCCCTGAAGAGATCTCTGTGCTAAATGTCGCCTCAATCTCCGTGCGCGAAACGCGCTCCACCTTCACAATGGATGCAAGTGGCTTCGCAGAGGTATCTGTGCGCACATAAACGCTTTGAATCTGTCTGCTGGTCGTATTGCCCGCACTGTCCTTAATTCCTTTAAACATTACTGTCACCATCAGATTTTTCTCCATGGTATAACCGGTTAAATCAATTGAGAGTGTGCGCTTGTCATCGCTTAATACATAGCTCGATGTCTCTCGCAAATAGCTGCTTAGAATAGCGTCCGTCGTTCCGGAAACGCCCTCCACCGTCATACTGCTGATATCCAGTGCCTCATCGAAATTGATATTGCTGACCAGACCATTATAGCCTACTGTAGTTCCCTGATAAACCGGACCGGTGGTGTCCTTCAAACTCATAATATCCGCGTATTTTTCAAATGGGATTCCAAGCTCAGTTAAGACCTTATCGGATACTACAACGGAATAAACACCATTAAAGGAACCTGTGCCCCGAATCGTAAGAATTTTTGCATCCGAGGAAAGTGCCGCGGTCAATATTCCATAATCCGTCGCCTTCTCATCCTTGCCAATAACCACGGCATTCGAAACTAATTTGTTATCATTTATCACACTGCTCTTTCTCACCGGCTGGCTAAACGTAATCTGCAGCTCCTGGCTGCCTACCATCTTCGCCGAGGTTACACTGGGAAGGATCGGTGCAAGTGTAGGCGTAGGGCTTGGAGTGGGAGTCGCCGTAGGAGTCGGAGTAGGGAGAGGCTTTGGGATTACATGGAGATAAAATTTTGCTACTGCCTTATTGCCTGCTGAAAGAGAATCCGTCTTGCTCAGACCATAGCGCACCTCAATCAGCGTAACTCCCTCTTTTTTTGCTGTGATCACACCCTTTGTTGAGATCGTTGCCACACTCTCATCGTCCGAACTGTAAAATATACTGTCCGTCGTATTCGACGGAGTCACAGTCTTTTTCACAGTAAATGTCGCGCCGACATACATGGACTTTGCATTGCCGTCATCCAGTGTGACATTGGTAAATTTTACCCCTGTCGCCTGGACACGCTTGCGCACAACAATCTTACATGCAAGTTCTTCTTTAGTATTATTATTATATTTTACAATGCATTTTGCGGTGGTGGTGCCGACAGCCACCGGTGTCACCAGACCATTTTTGTCAATCTTCGCAATCGAAGATCGGTTTATTTTCCAGGTAACAGACTTTACCGTCTTCATATCCACATTTTCCAGCGTGAGCTGGAATGTAGTGCCAAGATAGACCTTTTTGCTCGTCGCATTCAGCGAGGCCGATGCTGCCCTAACCTGTAATATACCAACAAGCCCTGTAAACATCGGGACTGCCATACAAAATACCAGGAAGAATGCGATAAACTTTGATCGTTTTCTTTTCATATCCCTACCTCTTTTCTTA
>CAJUCG010000031.1 GCA_910585065.1 uncultured Lachnospiraceae bacterium | reverse complement strand
TTGACGCAGGAGGATCTAGGCGGTGCCAGCCTGTTTGCAACACAGTACGTTGTCTGGAGCAATTTTGAACTTGAACCAGAGCATAAAGATTTGGAGGCATATCAGCTCTACTCCTATGTTTTGGAACGCCTGAATATTCACGACGGCATTATCAATGGTTTCCATCAGACACAAAAACTTTCAGAATTATATCTGGAAGAACTAGAAATCTTGGAATATGATATGCTCTATGGCAAACAAAACTGCTACAACGGAGAAAATCCTTACGTGCCAACACAGATGAAAATGGGGATTGATCCCATCGTCTTAACCGGCATTCGGGCATTTAAATCAGCCTCAGAAGAAGGAGTGAAAGAAATTCTGCCAGGGGAAGAACTTAAACTGCCGCCAAATAAGGAAAATACAGAAAACGAAAATCCCGTCGATCATACAGGTTCCGGGGATGAGATCATACAGGATGCTGCCTTATCCGGCACACCTTTGCCCTCGTCCCCAGCAGAAAAGGAAAATGATGGTTTCTGGTCGTTCCTCAGCAAAAAAGACAATGACCAAATCTATACAGTCTTCCTTTTAGGCTCCGGTTTTACCCCATACAGCTATGTACAGGTAAACGGCAAAGAACAGGAAACCATGTTTGTCAGTGATACCGTTCTCACCGCCGTTATGCCGCTGCCGGACATTGGTGCAACAATCACCATCGTCCAGCACGGCCCGGATGAACAAGTTTTAAGCAGCAGTGAACCGCTGATTGTCACGGAACAACTATTAAAAAATATTTTTCCAAAAGAAAATCCGGAGTTGGAAGGGGAAGATTAATTTATCCCAGTGCGACATCAAGTACCATCATTGCAAGAAAACCAGCCAGCGCACCAATTGTGCCTATTTTGACCCCCGACTCCACATGAGCTTCCGGAATCAATTCCTCAACAACCACATAGATCATTGCACCAGCAGCAAATGAAAGCATCCACGGAAGCACGGCTTTGACCGACCCCGCAATCAGCACCGTCAAAATCCCCGCGATCGGCTCGACAATTCCGGAGAGTGCCCCATAAAAAAATGCTTTCCTGCGGCTGATATTTTCCTGGCGCAGCGGAAGTGCGATGGCAGCACCTTCTGGAAAATTTTGGATACCAATGCCAACGGCTAGAGCAATGGCGGATACCATGGTCACTCCCACTGACTCACTCCCCTGCGCGACCATCGCAAACGCCATACCGACCGCCATCCCCTCCGGGATATTGTGCAGTGTCACCGCCAGAAACAACATTGTCATTTTCTTTGACAGATGCTGTCTCCCTTCTCCCTCCATCACGCGCAGTTTTTCCATTTTCTGCGCGTGCAATTTTTGCAGCACATAATCCACAGCAAGGAAAAATACTGCGCCAAATAAAAATCCACCCCCAGCAGGAATAACGCCGGACTTGCCCTGCGCTGTTGCCTCCTCGATTGCAGGAAGCAACAGAGACCAGACAGAAGCAGCAACCATCACACCGCCCGCAAACCCCATAAAGCCTTTTAGGAGGGACTGCTTCATCTGTCTGCCAAACAAAAACACCATTGCTGCACCCAAGATGGTCATAAAAAAGGTGAACCCGGTTCCTAAAAATACCGGGAGGAAATCTGCCAATTTCATAGAATTTTTTGTAACCTCCATGTACAAAAGAACTGCGTACCGATGCCGATACACAGTCCTAGTTATTCACTCTATAAAATTATATGCATCTTTTAGGGTTTCGTTCCCGGTCGCAGGGATAAGCTTGCTTACCGTGCATATCTTTTTTGTAAAGAAAACCCAACCGCCACAATTGCAAGTACCAGAAAAGCAGTTAACACCGAACTGCTTGCCAATTTTTGGTAGTCAAATTTCAAAAAATTGTTATTTAGATAAAATTGGAGGGTATAACCATAATCCGGCGGATATTTCGACCCATAATATAAATAACTCTCTTTAAAAATCCGAAAGGAATTCATAATAGAAAGCAGTACGGTAAAAAATATGGTTGGTGCTACCATCGGGATGGATAAGCGCGTATGTATAGTAAACCACTTGGCTCCGTCCATGCGCGCTGCCTCATAAACCTCCGGGTTCAATGTAGTGAGAGCAGAGGTCAGAAGAATGACACAGATTCCTAGATTTTTCCATATAAACAAAAGGTAAACCGGAAGCACAGAATCCACCCCGTGAAAAAACTGCTGCCATACCAGCACGACGGCTGCGGTTGGAACCAACATCGGAAATACAAAGGCATCCCGCAGAAATGGCAATTTCTTTAATCCAAAACTCAATACAAGCGACAGGAGAAGTGCGAATAAAATCAAGATTGGCACGCCGATCATAATCAGCAGCAGACTATTTTTCATTGCAAGCTGAAAAAACTCATTGGAGATGGTTTCTATAAAATTGTCAAACCATACAAATTTTCTTCGAAATTGGTCGCTGATCATGGAGTAATACAGCACACGCACAAATGGAATAAGAAAAAAAACGGCAATTCCAAGAAAACTTGGCAGCAGACAACATATACATCTTACATTCCAGTGCAGCTTAATTGTTTTTCGCCTCTTTTTCGCTTGATTCATTTTCCTATACACCTTCTTTTCACAAATTTTACTTTTGCCACTTACTTATTTACTGAACTGTTTATTTGTTCATTAAATAATTTTATTATAACTCTTAGTAGAATTTTTTGCAATAATAAATTTTATTTTTCAACTCTCAATGCCCTTGTCGCATTTAGCACTGCCAGGATCATCACCCCGACATCCGCAAAAATTGCCCACCACATATTCACGTACCCAATAGCACCGAAACCAAGACAGGCAAATTTTACTGCCAGTGCAAACACAATATTTTGGTGTACAATCCGCAGCGTTTTCCTAGAGATCTGCATGGCAAGGGCAATCTTTGCCGGATCGTCATCCATCAGCACAATATCCGCCGCCTCGATCGCCGCATCTGATCCGAGTGCGCCCATCGCAATCCCAATATCTGCGCGGGAAAGCACTGGGGCATCATTAATGCCATCCCCGACAAAAGCGAGTTTCTCCCTTTCGCCCTTTGCTGCAAGCAGTGCCTCAACCTCCGTCACTTTATCCGCAGGAAGCAGCTCGCTCTTTACCACATCCACGCCGATTTCTCTCGCCACGGCTTCCGCCACAGGCTTTGCATCGCCAGTCAGCATAACCACCTGCGCAACTCCTGCCCGCTTTAAGTCCGCCACTGCCTTTGCCGCACTCGGCTTTACCACATCGGAAATTAGAATATAACCCGCATAGCTCCCATCCACTGCCACATGAACCTGCGTTCCTACCTCCTTTGGTTCTTTGCAGACAATTTTTAAATTCTCCATCAATTTGCGGTTGCCCACCGCCACACATCGACCGTCCACAAACGCCTGCACACCATGGCCGCTCAGCTCCTCCACATCCTGCACTCTGCCCGAATCAAGCGGCTTTCCATAGGCTTCTTTTAAGCTCCGGCTGATTGGATGATTGGAATAGCTCTCCACATATGCCGCCAACCTCAGCAGCTCATCTTTTTGTATATTTTCCTCCGGAATAATATGCACTACCTCAAACACACCTTTGGTCAGAGTCCCCGTCTTATCGCACACCACATACTTTGTTTTAGACAATGCCTCCAGGTAATTGGAGCCTTTCACTAAAATTCCCTTTGCCGACGCTCCGCCAATCCCGCCAAAAAAGCTAAGCGGAATAGAAATTACTAGCGCACATGGGCAGCTAATTACAAGCGTGGTCAGCGCGCGGATCACCCATTTTGACCAGGCAGCAGCATTTCCAAAAAGCAGATTGACAAGCGGGGGAAGTACTGCCAGGATAAGCGCGCCAATGCAGACCGCAGGAGTGTAATATTTTGCAAACCGCGTGATAAAATTCTCTGAGCGCGACTTTTTCATACTGGAATTTTCCACAAGATCGAGAATTTTAGAAACTGTTGATTCTCCAAAGGGCTTGCTTGTTTTCACATGGAGAACTCCCGATAAATTTACACAACCGCTTATCACGCTATCCCCTTCTTTTACTTCGCGCGGCAGACTCTCCCCGGTTAACGCGCTGGTATTAAGAGAGGATATGCCCTGTGTAATCACGCCGTCAATTGGCACTTTCTCCCCCGGCTGCACCACAATCACACTGCCGACTTCCACCTCATCCGGATCGATCTGCACAAGTTTCCCATCCTGCCAGATATTTGCGTAATCCGGGCGAATATCCATCAATTCCGTAATGTTTTTGCGGCTCTTTCCAACCGCATAACTCTGAAACAGTTCGCCAATCTGATAAAACAGCATAACGGCTACGCCCTCGACATACTCCCCGAGAATCATTGCGCCGACCGTCGCAAGTGCCATCAGAAAATTTTCATCGAATACCTGCCCGTTAAAAATTCCAAGCACCGCCTTGCGCAAAATATCATATCCAATCACCAGATACGGCACCAAAAACAGCGCGAGTCCAATATATGGGTTTTCGATTGGAAGCAATTTAAAAAGAATCAATAGCAGTGCTGATAAAATAATGCGGGCAAGCATTTTTTTCTGTTTTTTATTCATAGGAAAATCTCACAGTCTGACTCCACCTTTTTGCACTGTCTGCGAACCTCTTCCATCACGGCGGTCACATTTGCGCCATCCTCAAATTCCACGCTCATCTTCTGCGTCATAAAGGCAACCCCCGCATCCTTCACTCCGGATACCTTCTTTGCTGCCTCCTCCATCTTCATTGCGCACGCCGCGCAATCAACTTCAATCTTGTAACTTTTTTTCATCATTCCATCCATCCTTTCCTTTTTGATTGTCCATACATTTTATGCATTTCCTTTATTATTTATCAATTAAACAATCATTTAATTGTTGGTTCTATGATAACATAAAAAATGGTGAATGTCAACCTGAAATTTAAAAATTTTTCCCCCACCCTCTGAATGTGTCCATCCACACTCTCTCTGCAAACATCTGCTCTAACTCTACTCTGTTTGCGGCATTGCCAAGCACCCACATCAGCTTTGCCAATACCGCTTCCGGAGTCATGTCAAACGCCTCCAACAATCCTAATTCCATCAGATCTTTTCCCACACGGTACACACTCATATCACTTCCCTCATGCGGCACCTGCGTGGTTGCCACAATCGCCTTGCCCGCCGTAGCCCATGCCCTGATCGCCGCATCAAACCCACCGTAGGCAGGAATTCCGCTAGTGCCAAAACATTCAATCACCAGCCCATCATAGCAGTCGATCGTCCGCGCAAGAATTTCGGGGGAAATTCCCGGATAGGGACGCACACTAAGTATATGCGAATTCATCCTTTGATAGAATTTAACCTCACCATTACACTCCGGCTCAAAATACCGTATGATCCGCCCCTCCTGCACTATAGCTGCCTCCGGGCAATTGATACTTGAAAATGCATTGTAGCTGTGTGTGCGGGTCTTTCTCGCATGCGTGCCAAGGATCGCCGTGCCGTCAAATACAATATACACACCGTGCGAACGCATATCTGCCGCATAGCAAAACGCGTCAATTAAATTGCGGCGCGCATCCGTATCGCGGTTATAGACCGATTTCTGTGAGCCCGTCAAAATAATCGGCTTTCTGCTGTTCTGCACCAGATAGGAGAGTGCCGCCGCCGTATATGCCATAGTATCCGTACCGTGAATCACAACAAAACCATCAAAATTTTCATATTCTTCCCGAATGCATTCTGCCATAGAAAGCCAGTGCTGCGGGTGAATATTCGTGCTATCAAGCCGATACAATTCCCTTACAAAAATCTCTGCAATCTCACTTAATTCTGGCACATAAGAAAGCAGTTCCTGGGGTGTTAATTCCGGTTCAAGACCATTCCCGTCATCCCTAGAAACAATCGTGCCCCCCGTGGCAATCAAACAAATTCTCTTCATTTCCCGTCCCTTTCCTACAAGCATATACAAAATTATTTTTTATATCACTCACATTTTTCTCCCGTCATATCAATCTTATCCCACAAAACAGTATCCACCCAAATTTCTGTATCCTGCTCCCAGGCAGCATAGCTATCCGAAAATGCACGTTCCTGACGCTCCAAAATAATCTCGGTCTTCGCCTGATCGGTTGCCTCCTCATCCATATAATTTGCACAATGCAAAATAAAATATCCGTCCGCCGTCTCAATTAACCCGCTCGTCTCGCCCTCCTGCAATCCAAAGGCAATTTTTTCCAGCTCCTCATACATCTCCCCCCTGCCAATCACGATCTCAATCTCGTCCGTATCATCCGTATTCTCCCTGGCAAACCCATAAAAATCCAGAGTTCCCTTCGCCTCCTCCACCAGTCTCTCCGCGCGCTCCCGCACACTGTGCAGTCCCTCCTCATCCAGCTCCACATGACTGCCATCCTCCGCCAGCGCGTATTTTGCAATAAAAACATACCAGAGTACCGGATGGCGCGCTTCTTCGTCCGACACATCTGTATCAATATTTAACGTTAAACTCTCGTAAATTTTGGTTGCCAACAGATTGTCCGCATAAATTCCCCAGACCAGATCACGAGTGATCCCATAATATCCTAATTCCTCCCTGGAAAAATTTGACAAATAATTGTCCGTGTACTCGTCCACATTCATCCGCTCATCCTCTGTCAGTGCAACACCGAGGAAATCCGCCTGCGCACAGACAAGTTTTGTGTAAGTGATCTGTTTTAAAAGTTCATTTTTCAACATCTGTGCATAGGTTATTCCCTCATCGCTAAGCACATAATTCCAGATTTCCTTGCCGTAGAGCGTCTCCACTTCCTCCTTGGTGGACTGCATATATAAGACAACTTCCCCGTAGCTGATTTCCAGATCGCCAACTCGAAGAAGTGTCTTAGAAAAACGCTCCTCCTGACTCATTCCCTCCGCCTGCGCCTGCGTAAGACCGGTCGGATACGGCGACGGTGTCGGTGTTTGATCCAGCTCAAGATCGGGGGAAAGTTTTTTACACCCTGAAAAAGAAAGAGTAGCAAGTGCCGTAAAGCCAATAAGTGCGCAGGTAAACAATTTATATTTGATCTTCATTGATGTTCCTCACTTTCTATATCACCCCTATTCTACTCTGGTATACCACACAAGTCAACCCGTTTTGCATGATCACATCAGGATCTGAAAACTCTCCACCAGCCTTTCTACCTCTTTTAGCACCCGATCGCCCTCCACCACATCAAATTTTCCATTTTTGCGCGTCACCTTAGGCAATTGATACTCAAACACCAGCGCGCTCTTTTTAAATTCCAATGCTGGTGCATTCCTTGTAATCAACTCCTGAATTTTTTCCACATGGTACTTCGCTCTTGCATACGGAGTCAGCCAGAGTTGCCCGCCCTTCTGCTCCACGCTTACCAGACAGACCGCGTGCGCCCGTGCCTTTAACAACGCAACTTGAAGCAAATTTAACACAGGTTTTGGCAGATCTCCAAACCGATCTATAAACTCCTCCTGTAAATCCTCCATCTCCTCTTTTGTCTCAATCCCCGCCACACGTTTATACATATCCAGCTTTTGCAGTTCGTTCTTTATATAGGTAGCAGGAATATATGCATCAAGCGGCAGATCAATAGAAGTTTCAAAATTATCTTCCTCCTCCTGCCCGCCGTCCCTCATGCTTTTTACCGCCTCATTTAGCATTTTGCAATACAGATCATATCCAACTGCTGCCATATGTCCACTCTGCTGCGCGCCAAGAAGGTTGCCCGCCCCGCGAATCTCCAGATCGCGCATCGCGATCTTAAAACCTGAGCCAAGTTCCGTAAACTCCCTGATTGCCTGCAATCGCTTTTCCGCCACTTCCTTTAACATCTTATCGCGCTTGTACATTAAAAATGCATAGGCTGCGCGGTTCGAACGCCCGACACGCCCGCGCAGCTGATAGAGCTGGGCGAGTCCAAGCCGGTCGGCATCATCGATAATCATTGTATTGACATTGGAAATATCAAGTCCTGTCTCAATAATGGTCGTGGAGATCAAAACATCCAACTCCCCATTGATAAATTCAAACATAATTTTTTCTAATTGCCGCTCGCTCATCTGCCCATGCGCATATGCCACATTTGCCTCCGGCACAAGACGCTGTACCAGCAGTGCAATCTCATCGATCCCGTTCACCCGGTTATATACATAATACACCTGTCCTCCTCTCGCAAGCTCCCTGTTGATTGCTTCCCGTATCATCTCATCATCATGTTCCAAAACAAAAGTCTGAATCGGCATTCGATCGACAGGCGGTTCCTCCAACACGCTCATATCACGAATCCCCGCAAGGCTCATATGCAGCGTGCGCGGAATCGGTGTCGCCGTCAGGGTCAACACATCCACATCGCTCTTTAACTGCTTGAGCTTTTCCTTGTGTGCCACGCCAAAACGCTGTTCTTCATCGATAATTAACAGTCCAAGATCCTTGTAGTTTATATCCTTTGAGAGTATGCGGTGTGTCCCAATCAAAATATCGATATCCCCTTTTTCCACCCCCGCCAAGATCCGTTTTTGTTCCGCTGGCGTGCGAAACCTCGACAACATTTCAATATTGACCGCAAAGTCCTTCATCCGCTGGGTAAAGGTATTATAATGCTGCTGAGCCAAGATGGTGGTTGGCACTAAAAGAACGACCTGTTTTTTATCAAGCACCGCCTTAAATGCCGCGCGTATCGCAATCTCTGTTTTTCCGTACCCCACGTCCCCGCAGACCAAGCGATCCATAATGCGCGTACTTTCCATATCGTGTTTTGTCTCCTCGATCGCGCGCAGCTGATCATCCGTCTCCTCAAACGGAAACAATTCCTCGAACTCTTTCTGCCAGGTATCATCCCCTGAAAAGGCAAACCCTTTTTTTGACTGCCGCAGTGCGTAAAGCTTTATCAATTCCTGCGCAATATCCTTCACCGCACCGCGCACACGCGCTTTTGTCGTCTTCCATTCCGCAGATCCAAGCCTATTTAATTTTGGTTTGCGCGCGTCTGCACCCGCATATTTTTGAATTAGATCAAGTCCCGTCGCCAAAATATAAAGCGTTCCCCCATCCGCATATTCAATCTTAATATAATCCTTTGTAATCTTATCCACGGTCAGCTTCTCAATACCCCGATAAATACCAAGCCCATGATTTTCATGCACTACATAATCCCCGATATTTAAATCGGAAAAACTTGAAATCTTGCTGCCCTCATAGGCTTTCACCTTTTTCTTTCTCTTTTTTTTGACCGCGCCGAAAATATCGCTCTCCGAGATCATCACAAATTTCACCAGCGGATATTCAAACCCCCTATGCACATTTCCCTGCGTCACCATAATCTCGCCATTTTGCACAAGTCGGTTCCTATCGTCGCAAAAAAATGCTGTCAATTCATGATCGCGCAGATCCTCTGCCAGGCGTTCCGCCCTTGTGCGCGAACCGGAAAGCAGGATCACACGGCATCCATTTTTCTTCCAGACCTTTAAATCCTTTACTAACAGTTCAAAATTACTGTTGTACGGATTCACGGATTTTACCGTAAGACTAAAATGTGCCCTGACCGCAAACTTATCCGTTTTTGTTTCCATCATGGACAGTAGCACAGCATTCGCGCTCATCGCTCCTGCAAGCAATGCGCGATAATCAAAGATCACATCCATCTGTCCCGGCAAAATATACCCCTTCTCGATGCGCCCCGCCATGCTCTCAGAGAACTCTGTCATCACCGCCCCGCCCTTTTCCATAATGCGCGCAGGCTCATCAAGAAAAACTACAGAGGCTTCATCCCGAAAATAGTCGAAGAACGAAATCGTTTTCGTAAAAAAATAGTTGACATAGCTGTCAAGCCCCACACTGCCCTGACAATACGCGAGATTTTCCTTAAATTCTGCCGTTATCTTGCGGATACGAGATTCCTCCTCCGCCTTTCTCTCCCTTTTAAGCCCCGCACAGAAACCTTCTAGTTCTGCGTCAAGTGCCGCCAGTCCCTTCTCTTTTATCCGCTCCTCAAGGATAAATTCAGATGCGGGATAGATCTGTATCTCCTCCAAATTTTCAATGGATCGCTGACTCGCCGCATCAAAGGAGCGAATGGAATCAATTTCGTCCCCCCACAGCTCAATACGCACTGGTGCCTCTTCCGTCAGCGGAAAAATATCAATAATTCCGCCGCGCACCGCAAACTCTCCGGCGGCTTCCACCTGAGCCTGCCGCTCATAGCCCGCCTGAACCAACTGTTTTTCAAGCTGTGCCAGATCAAGAAAATCCCCATTTTTTATATGGATGCAGGCTTCCCTTAAACAGGAGAGCGGCAGGACTTTATCCATACCGCCGTCAATGGTTGCAATCACTGTTATCGGCGCATCTTCCAGAAGCTTTTGCAAAATTTTTACGCGCTCGCGCACAATTGCATTTCCTCTAATATCCGCAGAGAAAAAAATAATATCCTTCGCGGGATAAAAATACACTTCACGGTCATACAATTTAGCATCCTCATAAATCTCCTTTGCGCGCAGATCATTATAAGTGATAATCAGGCGCTTTTTTATATTTTGTGAGGCGGCGAACATCAAATGGCATTTCTGCGAATCAATGCAGCCCGTTACCTGCACCGGCAGCTTTTTCTTCTCTATTGCATTCTGCAATTCTCTGAATTCCTCGTAGCCGTACAATGGCTGATAAAAAGTCTGCATAACGCCCTCCTATTTAAAGTTCCGCATATGCCTTTCCAGTCCCCAAAATCTGGAAAGGATTTTTCTTGCTTCGCTTCAAAAAAGTCCTTTCGGGCACTGTACAGGCATATGCTGTTTTAAAGTTCCGCATATGCCTTTCCAGTCCCCAAAATCTGGAAAGGATTTTTCTTGCTTCGCTTCAAAAAAGTCCTTTCGGGCACTGTATGAGCATACGCTGTTTTAAAGTTCCGCTTTGCGCGGTTTTTGGTTGTAGCGGTTCATTGCGGCTTCAATGCCCTCCCCAATAATGCACTCGCATGCCTTTGAAGTTCGCTCCAATGCCTCCCTGATTAGGGGTTCTTCCTCCTTTGGAAAACGTCCCAGTACATAGTCCACTAAATCCCATTTCTCTGGTTTTTCCCCAACTCCGATTCGAATGCGCATAAATTCTTCGCTGCCAAGTTGTTCAATAATATTTTTTATGCCGTTATGTCCCCCGGCACTTCCTTTTTTTCGTATGCGCAGCTGACCGACATCCAAATGAATATCATCGCAGATCACAATGATATCCTCACCCGTCAGCTTATAATAATCCACCATCTCCCGCACACATATTCCACTTAAATTCATATAGGTCTGCGGCTGCGCGAGAATCACTTTCTCCCCACCGATATACCCGCTGCCGCAAAGTGCCTTGTGCGCCCTTGACAGGCGGATATCGTAATCATCGCAAAGTCTTGTGATCGCATCAAACCCAATATTATGCCTAGTTGCCTGATATTCCCTTGTCGGATTGCCAAGACCAATAATAATTTTCATTATTTTCTCCCTGTTTCTTTACTGCTGCCTTTAATTCCTGTACGCACAATCGCCGCAGAACACCAAATGGGAGGTATCCTGCGGTTCATCTCGCACAAAATTTTTTGCTTCGCTATTTACTTGCTTTTTCCCCGCCAATATCATACCATCGGATAAATTATACGGATGCCAACAGCCCAACCTTTTTCTTTACCTTCGCCATTGTCCGCTCTGAGATCACCGCTGCTTTTTCTGCACCTGCGCGATATACCTGCTCTAAATAGGTCTTATCCGCAATATAACGCTTATAATTCTCTCTGACTTCGCGAAGTTCCTCAACCACAACTTCGCCGACAGCCAACTTAAAATCACCGTAACCCTTGCCCTCAAACTCCGCTTCAATCTGTTCCATCGTCTTTCCCGTAAACACCGAGTAAATTGCCATCAGATTGTTAATGCCATCCTTGCCCTCGCGGAAGCAGACCTCCTTCTCGCTGTCCGTCACCGCGCGCTTAAATTTATTGATAATAACATTCGGCTCATCAAGAATTGTAATAAAAGCATTCTGGTTTTCGTCCGATTTTGACATTTTCTTTGTCGGCTCCTGCAGCGACATTACTCTCGCGCCCGCCTTTGGAATATATGCCTCTGGCAGCTTAAATGTGCTGCCGTACAGATTGTTAAACCGCGTTGCAATATCGCGCGTAAATTCAAGATGCTGCCTCTGATCATCGCCAACTGGCACCATATCCGCCTGATAGAGCAGAATATCCGCCGCCATCAACGCCGGGTAGGTGAAAAGCCCCGCATTTACATTATCTGTATGTCTCGCAGATTTATCCTTAAACTGCGTCATGCGCGAAAGTTCTCCAAACTGCGTATAACATGAAAGCACCCAGGAAAGCTCCGAATGCGTCGGCACATGACTCTGAATAAATACCAGGCTTTTTTCCGGGTCAATCCCACAAGCAAGCAGCAATGCAAATGCATCAAGCGACTGTCTGCGAAGTGCCGCTGGATCTTGTCGTATCGTCAAGGAATGCAAATCTGCAATAAAATACGCGCAGTGATATTCATTCTGCATCTCTCCCCAGTGTTTTACCGCCCCAATATAATTGCCCAATGTAAAAACACCCGTCGGCTGAATGCCGCTCAGGATAACTTTTTTTCTTTCAGTTTTCTTTGTTTCTTCCATAGAAATCCACCTCTCATTCCGGAGTCACCCTCTGCTTTGCTTCCCCTTTTCGTTTGTATTGTAGATTATAGTCTTTCGATAAAGCTTTGTCAATGTAAACTCGTTTTTATCATAGTTAAAATTTCGTCATGCGTTATCCTGTCTAAAAAATTTAAAGAGGAAATATAGCCGTCCTTCTGCCATATAGCTAAATTATAGTGCATTCTCCCCTAAAAATTTATAAAAATACCATTGAATTTTGCACGAAAATATGCTATGTTATGGCAAGTACTTTTACGGAGGCTTCTATGATCAATAAAACCACCCCCTCTCCTCAGCTTGCCGTCCTGTTTCAGCACTGGGAAGAAACAATGATATATTCCTGTTTCCAGGGTATTATGGGAGAATTATACATAGATTCCCTTAAAATCCCAAAATCTGCAATGATCCTCCTTGGAGATTTCTGCTTTCTCTCCGGAAACCCTAGCACCGCACTGGTATCCTCCGCCCTTGAAATCTCCGGAAAAGATTTTCTTATCCTTGTGCCGCGCACCTCTGACTGGCATGGTCTAATCACTGAATATTACAGTTCAAACGCAAAAAGATGTACACGATACGCATTCAAAAAAGAACCCAATATTTTTGATCAGGCGCATTTAGAACATCTAGTCGCTGCATTGCCGGACGGATATCATCTACACACGATCGATCAGCGGCTATTTGAGATCTGCCGCCAGAGCGAGTGGTGTCAGGACTTTGTCGCACAGTATACGGACTATAATATGTTTGAAAAATACGGATTGGGGATTGTCGCATTAAAGGATGGCAAGCCAGTTTCCGGTGCATCCTCCTACTCAGGCTATCTAAACGGCATTGAAATTGAAGTGGATACCTTAAAAGCATACCGCAGAAAAGGACTCGCTGCCGCCTGCGCAGCAAAACTTATTTTAAAATGCTTAAAACGCGGCTGGTATCCAAGTTGGGACGCGCAAAATCCATGGTCTGTGGCACTGGCAAAAAAGCTGGGATATCATTTTGACCATGAATATATAGTATATGAAATTGTAAGAAACAAGAAAAACAAGGAAGGAGATCTGCAATGAAAATTCCAAAGCAAGCTCCCCTATTTGGTGGTTCCACTCAAAACACTAAGATCACCGAACTTTTTTACGATACCGGAGAGCTTCATTACCGCTTCTCTCAAAAATCCATCAATGATACGGACTGGGTAAATGAGGGATCATTCGAGGAATATTATCAAAACGGTGGCTTGGCAAAAACGGGGTTCTTTTTAAACGGCACAAAGAATGGTCATTGGAAGGAATATTATAAAAATGGAATGCCTGCCGCCGAAGGTTATTATTTAAGCGATGGAAAACAAGGAATATGGAAATATTACGCTAAAGATGGAACACTGAGAGAGGAAAAATTCTGTGATCAATCTTAAAATGGTTATCAGTAACTTGAAACCTAATATAATACTCAAAAATACTTGACGAAATATATTTTATTTTGTTAGAATGGAAAAAATACAACCAAACAGAAGGAAAATTAAGATGAAAAGTTCAATCTCACTTCCCACCGGGCTTTTCTGGGTGTTTGTCTGGGTAGGGTTTATGATTTTATACACGTTTTTGGATATTGCTATATGGCGAAAAATTTTCCCTGCCGGGAGAAAATATCTGAACATCATTTCTGTCACTTTATGTACAGCAGGCTATATATTTCTGCTTGTCAGGAAAAATAACTTTGCCCTTCATCCATTTGCAAATCTCTCCGGACAAGGAATTTTATTAGCCCTTGGCTGTGCGATACTATTTTATTTTGTTTTGGATCTTTTTCTTGACCCGCTGCTTGCCAAACTCTTCCCATCAAGCGAGGAAAACTATCAGGAAGCACTGATTCAATTAAGCAAAACACCAATCCTGACCTTGCTGCAAATCTGTATCCTAGCCCCCGTTTTGGAAGAAATACTGATGCGGAGATTTTTGCTTGACGGATTTTGTCCCCGCTACGGAAAGACCACCGCACTTTTTCTCTCTACCGTTTTATTTGCACTGCTGCACTTTAATATGGTGCAGACCCTGTCCGCATTTATCTGCGGCATGATACTCGGACTTTTGTACTTGAAGACCAATTCGCTATTTTGTTGTATCCTCGCCCATATGGGATATAATTTACTTGCTTACATCACAACAATTCTGCCGCTGTGTGCAAAAAAATAAGGGGGAACCTATGACCTTACAGCAGGTGATGAGTCAGGTGCGGCGCGCACTCGACGATTATCATATGATTCAAAAAGACGATTATATTGCCGTCGGTATTTCTGGCGGAAAAGACAGTTTAACACTGCTTATGGCACTGCACGGACTGATGCGTTTTTATCCAAAACCATTTACCCTGCACGCCGTCACCGTGGATTTGGGCTTTGGCAATATTGATTTTAACGGAATACAAAAACTATGCAGCAAACTTAACGTGCCATATACCATTGTAAAAACTGAGATTGCAAGAATCGTATTTAAAGAGCGCGAGGAAGAAAACCCCTGCTCACTATGTGCCAAACTGCGCAAGGGGGCGTTAAATAATGCGATAAAATCCGCAGGCTGCAGCAAGATCGCCTACGCGCATCACCGGGAAGACGCGATTGCCACCCTTTTTCTCTCGCTCTTTTATGAGGGGCGTTTTCAGACGCTTGAACCTGTAACCTATCTTGATAAAAGTGATCTTACGCTGATCCGTCCGCTTCTGTATATGAAAGAAGCGGACGTGATAGGCTTTGCAAATAAGGCAAACCTCCCAGTAGTCAAAAACCCCTGCCCTGCCGATGGAAATACCCGCCGTCAGTATATTGAAGAACTATTGCGCCAGTTAAACCGCGAAAATCCAGGGGTAAAAGAGAGAATTTTTACTGCGATAAAGAAGACTTACGCAGCCAGTTTGTCAGCGGATCAATCTGCTTTGCCTGTGCAAGAATCGCTTCCTTATTTGCCGCCAGATAAAATTTAAGTCCTGCCACTTCCTCCTCTGAAAACCCGCTTATATGCTCCAGTATTCCCTCCGGCACGATCCCTTCAGCAATATCCTCCCCACGCAGAAAAGAAACCCTCGCATAAGGTTTTCCCTCCTTCTTCAAAAGACTGGAAACAAGCATCCGCACATCCCCCTTATCTGCCGGGGATTCTTGCTTCTCCGCCATTTTTCTTTCTGTCTTTTTTTCCGTCTTTTTTGTAACTTCCTTTCGGATCTCCTCCCCGTCAAAGAAAAATCGCTTTACTACCGCCATATCCGCCCTCCCTTTCAAACATATTATCCTTCTTAAGCCATCTGTTCCTCTATTATAATCCCCCGCCGCCAAAACATCAATATCTCTTTTCAAATCCCTTCTTTTATGTTAGACTTATAAGAAACGAACAAAATGCCTGTATTTTTCTGATTTCCGACACTGGATACATATTGCCCGTTATGTATCCAAACACTTATCAGATTTTACTATATAAAATTAAATTTAATCAAGAAAGAGAGGTTTTCTATGTCAAGCAAGTCTCCAATTTCCGAAACTCACTCCCGCAATATGATCCATTACTGGATGTGTCAGGAAACTTCACGCCTGCGCACCGGAATTACGGTTTTAGCCAGCATAGTTTTAATTTATGGAATTCCATTTTTTTCTCTTTACCATAAACGTACCATAGTAGATCTTATTTTGCGGCTCACTACATTTATTTTTATTATAATCGGCACTCATTTCCTCTGCTGCACGAAATTTGCAATAAAACATTCCGCCATAGGAAAACAGCTCCTGCGCTTCGGAGAGTTTCAGACAGTTTATTCTGAAATTTGTGCGGCGGCAAAAACTTCAATTTACACTAATGGCACAGAAATCATTAGTGAAAAATACATATTTTTAATACCGGAACCTGCAAACGCACCTTCTCCGACCCCGTTTTCTGCCCCCGCAAAGCTTTTGATTCTCAGTGTCCATGAATTAGAGCGCGTCTCCGTAAAACCGAATGCACCCTATCCGGACGAGATGAACACTCTGCTTTTTCGGACAACAAAATTAAAGGAAGCTTCCCTGGACAATCGACTTTACATGATGACCGTACATATGGACAAAGAGGCAGCGCAGGCACTTGCGGATTTAATTATGCAAAAAATCCCCAAGGAAACTTATCGGGAAGATGCACAAACTTCTGATATCCCCCCTTTCTCCCGCCCCGTGCGCGTCAATTCCTACCCTTTTAAAACCAGCCACACTCCTGCTTCACGTTCCTTCGCGCGCTTTCGTGCAAATCCGCTAAAAGAACTGCGCGCCGGAAAAATGCGCGTTTTTTACCTGGTGGTTTTCCTAATTATTTTTGTGAATATCGGAACAATAATGCTTGTGTACTTTTTGGCGGGCGGGCATACATTATCCACAATACCGCGCGATCTAAGCAATTTTATCCACCATGAGCTTATTTCTAATCCGGAACAGATCCTCTTTTTACTTGGCTTGCTGGCATTTTATTTAATTCCAACCCTGTTGATTTATTTGAGGATACAATCCTGGTACCGCAGATTTCTCTCGGAGTATGAAAAATTACCGTCAAATGAACAAAAAGAATTGCTTGAAAAACTCTGTGATAATTTTGAGACTGGTCGACCAACCATAATTTACACCGAACATTGCTTTTGTTTCCGCAATTTGCGCTCCCTCTCCTTTCAGACACTGTTGCCATATACCTCCGTGCTATGGATCTACCGTACCCACACCGCTTTTGCTCTCCCAACAAAAACCTCTGGCACAGAATACCCAGTAGAATTTTATCACCTTATCATCCGCACAGAAGATCGCCGAAAATACCGAATTGCTTCGGACAACGAGCCGGAATTATCAAAGCGCGCACCCGAAGCAGTTGTGGGATACGGCGATATTCAGCGGGAAACCTACCTGGATTTAAGGCGAAAGCGCAGGGGGCAATAGAAAAATTCGAGGAGGAAAGATTTATTTTTCCTCCTCGAATAGAATACTATTTATCTTTCATAATGTAGTCTGAAATACAATCATACCAGTGTACATACAGTTTTCCATCAATAATAAGTTTTTCATTGTCCGGAAACATTTCACTCCAATTCTTATTTCCGAAATGCTCTATCGCCCAGTCATCCCGGTTAAATCTTCGCCAAAGTACAGTTCTTCCATTTTTATCCAGGTAACTTTCCGTTGCAATCGCATCATCAAAACTCTCCACATCCATCATGCAGATTGTATCGTAAGTTTTTTCCGCAATTGTTACTGTGTAACGCCCCACCACATCCATGTGCTGAAAATTTTGATTATCATTTTCGCTCGTATTGTTTTCTGGCTCCTCTCTTTTATCCTGTGTAGATATGCTCACTTGGTTTCCCGTCCGCTGCAAAACTCCATTTACTGTGATGTGTGTCTTATTTCCACAATTATCCTCGCCGAATCCCCAGTTTTTCATAAAGCTATCGCCATCTAAGAATGTATAGCATTTCCGCACTCCATCTTCCACATGGCTCTCCGCCAAATAGCGGCTATGCGTATCCGTCAGCTGTGCTACAAAACGCCGCTCCATCCTATCCACACTGCCTGTCCGGTAATAATTCTCAGCATCATATTGTACTGCAGCAATCTCAACCCCCTTAATTCCATGTACTTCGGCTGCTCCTATCACCTCAAGCTCCGTATATTCCGCGCGCTTGCGCGACGGCAATTCATACAATCCCCAAATCAGCTTTTCCCCCTGACGCGGCACAATCATCCATCCCTGCAATTCTTCCCAGATCACTTCAAACGGTGCTTCTTTTGATGGTGTGATTGTATACTCCGGCAAAATTTCTGGCAAAACTTCAATAATATTCATAAATTCTCCACTCTCCTTTTCCACACTTTTTTTCTGCGCATTACTCGATTCTAATTTTTTCACATAATTTTCTTTTACATACACTTCCTTTACCGCCTCCTCTTCTATTACTGAGATGTTTTTCTGTTCCTTTTCTGCTTTTTGAACATCCCTTTCCTTTGATACAGGATACAATCGTCTGAAATTTTCCCGCGCTGTATACAGTCTGCTCTTTACCGTTCCAACCGGAATATTTAGTTTTTTCGCAATTTCCGCTTGTGATAATTCCTTAAAATAATAGAGTTTTAAAATATTTCGATCTTTATCTGCAAGCTTATCCATTATTTCCCGCACAATAATCTGCTCCCTCAAACCACAACGTCCATACACCATCACACGCTCGGAAATATCCATTGGAAATTCTGCTCTCGTTGCCTTCCGTCGATAATAATCGATGCATTTGTTCTGAGCAATACGAATAAGCCATGCCTTAAAAGCCATCGGATCAGTAAGTGTCTCAAATTTGCGATATGCCATGAGATAAACTTCCTGAAGCACATCCTCTGCATCCGCTCTTGAAGAAATGCGAAAAAATATGGTACGCTCTACTGCACTTTTACATTCCTGTAAAAGGGATTCAAATATCTCCAGCTTGTTCATACTAAACCCCATTTTCACTTTGTCCACTATTTTATTTTGGTTCTAAAGATATTTTTCGATATTAAAAGTATATATCATATCAAAAAATATAAATTAAAAGATAAATTAGTATTACCGGTTATACTGTTTCATTCTCTCACTTATATAGACGATCAGAATAAGCAAAAGGTTCAAAATAAAAAAACTCTTTCTAAACTAAATGCTGAATGATTAAACCCGAATCCAACAGTACGGTCATTGATTAGAATGTGATGCGGAGGGGGACGAACTGCATACTGCGCAGTGTCAATAAACCTACCATTTTTGTAACACTTTTGCCTGACAATCTCTTCAAACACGTATTTTAATACAGCTTAAAATATTTCCGTCATTATAATTTGTCCCCAATACTGTGGCGAAAGCATATAACATATCTTCGCCGCTGAAAAAAGCTTACTATCATGCCTATGAAACAGAAAAGCTTTTTGCGAAATTTTGAATAAAACCATGTTGAATGTCTGAAAGATATAATAACAGGAAAAGAATTTGGATTTTTCAGAATTACCAGAGAATAGAAAGAAGCTATACAAATTATTTGTCCAAAAATTTGTCCCCAAAATCAAAAAATATAAATTTACGTAATTTGATTCTCAAGAATTAAAAAAATGAGACACGCGGGAATCGAACCCGCGACAACTTGATTAAAAGTCAAGTGCTCTAC
>CAJUCG010000030.1:6765-20011 GCA_910585065.1 uncultured Lachnospiraceae bacterium | reverse complement strand
GGGAAAGCAAAGTGCTTTCCCTTGTTTGATGTTTGGGAATAGACCCTATTTCGGGGTTTGTTCCCTTTTTTATTCAATATCTTTAATGAAGGAGGTTCACACATAAACAACACAGCGTTAAGAGCAGGGGCGCAGAGCGCCAACAACACACACATGGTTTTTGCAAACGAGGAAGATGAGAAGTTTTATTATGAGAAATTGAAACAGACCGGATTTTCTGCAGAGGATAAAATCACCGTGAAATGCCGGTAAGGGCAGCTTATGATCACAAAAGACGGAACAAGGGCAGATTCAGTGGAATTATCTATTGTAACAAAGCGAATTTTCTGTAAAGTCTATTCCCTCTGAAAAGTGATTGTGGTATAATAGTAGTAAATCAGAATTGACGGAGGTAAAAACGGAATGAATACGCCTACATTGAAAACAGAGCGTTTAATTTTAAGGAAATTTATAGAAAGAGATATTGAAGCACTTTTCCTTATTCTTAAATATAAAGAAGTCAATAAGTTTTTGCCTTGGTTTCCCATGAAAAGCCTGGAAGAAACAAAGAAATTCTACAAGGAAAGATATGTATCAAAATATATGCAAACACAGAGCTATGCGTATGCCATATGCCTTAAAACAGATAATTTTCCTATAGGTTATATCAAGGTTGATATGGAAGAACACCATGATTTTGGCTATGGACTCCGCAGGGAATTTTGGCATAGGGGAATTGTCACAGAAGCGGGTAAAGCCGTTGTGGAACAGGTGAAAACAGATAAACTGCCATATATTACTGCCACACATGACAGAAATAACCCAAGAAGCGGAAAGGTAATGAAAAATGTTGGCATGACATACTGCTATTCGTATGAGGAACAATGGCAGCCAAAAAACTTTCCTGTTATATTCAGAATGTATCAGCTCAATTTTAGTGATAATCAAGATTTTGTATATAAAAAATATTGGGATATGTATAGCAATCACTTTATTGAAAAGTTATAATCGTTACAAAAAAACAGCAGTAAACCTATCATCACAGATTTACTGCTGTTTTTTTACCCCAAAATAGACAGTCAAGCCATGAATGGCATATCACTTCCCCGCACTGTCAGCACGATTCATTATCGCATTACAGGCAAGGAACACTTAGACGGCATAAAAATATGGTTACCTGTTAAATGTTTATATTTGTAAGGCAGAATACTCTAATTGGTTCAACAGCAAAAATGTTAATGTGCAGCGAATGACGTTTATTGCAAAGTATTTTGGGTATATATAAGCTATAATTATTGAAGGAGGCGATATATGGATTACGTAGAAGGGCTTAATTTATCAATTGCATATATAGAGGATAATATGTTTGAAGAGATTGATTATGAAAGGGCTGCCCGAATAGCCGGAATGTCTAAGTCAACTTATCAGCGTTTCTTTTTATTGATTGCTAACATGACATTGGATGAGTACATTAGGAAACGTAAACTTCAATATGCGGTGAGAGAATTAATAGATACTGAACATAGGGTCATTGATATTGCGATGAAGTACGGATATAATTCGCCAACCGCATTTTCACGCGCGGTGCGCAATTTTACAGGGAATACACCAAGTAAGATTAGGAAAGAAGGTTCTTCTATCTGTTTTCCTAAATTAAGTTTTCAAATCCAGATGAGAGAGGGAGAGATGATTATGAACGAAACTGCTATTGTAAAAATTGAGGAACATAGGAATGAAAAGGTTGTTTGTTTTATCGTAGATTGTGTTGATCCAGAAAATGAAGCATGGGGACGGATGTCAGAATGGTGTAAAAAGAATGTACCTGATCGTACTGCTAGAAGGTATATAGGGGTAGCATTATCTGGTCACCATCCTCAAGGGGAGGAACATCAAAATGCTTCTGAGCATGTAAGGCACCCTTACAAAACAATGATGTACCTCGTAGGCGATGAACGTAGCCAGAGTGAATTCTGTGGGTTAAAGGTAGAGGATGCTCCTTCAGGTTTGTTTCTGGTAAGTGATGTCACACTTAATCAGTATGATGAAAATGATAGTATGGACATAGCACTTAGTATGAGAAAAGCATCAGAGGCTTTTGTTAAGTTTATAGAAAATACTGCGGGATATGAGTTTGGTTGTCCGGTTGGCATTTTTTATGAGGAACATATTTTCTCAGAAAAGTGGTTTCAAAATGGTGGGGTTCCGGATGGATTTCGTATGTGGGTGCCAGTTGTTAAGAAATAAGATGGTTCAGAATAGGTATATTGAGTTCTTATTAAAGAAATTCATCACCACAAGGAAGATAGGAAAGCCGACAGCAGAATAGGCAACAAGGAGAAATAAAACAGGGGGAGGAAGAAATTACAAATCAAATTGTACACGATATACCTGCACGAGACGATAAGACAAAAATAACTGTGGCAGCGGGATGTCAGGTGTTATGGAACAGTAAACATATGTCTGAGTCCGAAAATTAGCTGATATATTTGTTAAATTTGGAGAAAATTATTGACAAACACTCTTCTTTTATTTATAATTTGTATATTACTAATAGTAATATTACTATTAAATAGAGAGAGGCAATCAATGGATAATGTTATACTTGGTCTTTTACTTTTACATAGCAGAACAATCTATCAGCTGCGAGAAAGAATAAGTCAAGGATTAAATCTAATGTATAGTAGCAGTATGGGCAGTATACAAGCAGCAGTAAAAAAGCTGCTAAATTATCAGTATATCAGCTATGAAGAAACTGTAGAGAAGGGAAAGTACAAAAAGGTCTACGCTATAACCGACAGTGGGAAACTCTATTTTTTTGAGTGGATAAACAGCCCCTTAGAAATACAAAATGTAAGAAATCCTGAATTGGCAAAGATATATTTTATGGGGCTTTCAGATAAAAAAATCCGTGAAGAAAATATTAAAGAATATCTGTCACATTTAACTAAACAGTATAATGCATTAAAAATTATTTGTGAGGAAGCAGATAGTATTAATGCACCAGAAGAACAGAAGGATATACTTCTTTACCAGTTTGCAGCAGCCCGCTACGGACGGGATTTTATGCAGTTTAACATCGAGTGGTATAAAAATCTTCTGAATGAAATAAGGAGTGAGAAAGTATGAAGCCGTCAAAAATAGTTAATTCACCTATCACATATTATGTTAGCGGAGGGGAATGTGATGAATGGGTGCTTTTCCTTCATGCCGCTTTTGTGGATCATAGAATGTTCAGAACACAGATCGAATATTTTAGTAACAAATATAATGTGCTGGCGGTTGACATCATCGGTCATGGAAAGTCAATAAATACAAAAAAGGGTGACAGCATAGATAAAATGTCAGTATGGATATATGATATTATGAAAGCGGAAAATATTGAAAAAATACATATTGTGGGAGTTTCATTAGGTGCTGTTTTAGCACAGGATTTTGCAAATCATTATCCGGATATGGTAAAATCCATCGCTTGTTTTGGCGGGTATGATATTAATAATTTCGATTTGAAGATGCAGAAAAAAAATAGCGCGTCGCAGATGCTTATGATGTTAAAAGCCATGTTTTCCATAAAGTGGTTCGCAAAAGCAAATAAGAAAATATCCGCATTTACCCTGCAGGCTCAAAATGATTTTTATGATATGAATATCCAATTTCCAAAAAAATCATTTATGTATTTATCTTCTCTGAATAATATGGTAAATATATATCAGACAGAACAAAGAGCGTATCCTTTACTAATAGGATGCGGAGAATTTGATATACCAATGGAACTGGAAGTAATAAAAATGTGGAAGGACAGAGAACCGCAATGTAAAGTTGTGCTTTTTGAAAATGCTGGGCATTGTGTAAATATGGACACACCTCAAATATTTAATGCCACTATAGAAGAATTTTGGACTGATGGGGATGGAAAATGTTAATAGTGAATGGATAGATGCAGAGCTGATAAATTTGTGAGCAATCACCGTTTCTCGGCTCTTTGTTGTTACGATGTAATTCCTTTGTGATATTGCATTATAATACTTGACACTTTCACTTCACAGGTTTATAAAAAAAGAAGACCGAGGACAGGCGAAGGAAATTGCCCATTTAAAAAAAGAAAATAAGTTTTTAGCGGAAGCAGGTGCCTTTTTCGCAGCGATCCGTCAATTCGTGAAAACGGTAGAAATTTTCATATTTTGTGCTATAATTATTATAGATTTTTATGTTCAAAAGAAAGACCAGCTGTTTCGATAACAGCGGCAGGTTATCTATATCAAAGATGAAAACGAGATCGCCGGTGTTATACTGTTTTTACGAGGACATATGCTAGTCAATTGATTATTGGGAATGAGAGCAGTTAGTCTGTTCTTATTGTTGATTTTTATAGATGAGGGAACAAATAATATGAAAGTTGTTGATTATGAAAATATTAGAAAATTTGGATATTATTTATTTGAGCAGATGATAAGTGATGAAAACCCTGTGATCTCCCCTGTGTCCGTATATTTGACGCTTGCGGCAGCGGGCTGTGGTGCGGATGGCACGACAAAAGATGAATTTTACAGTGTACTTGGAAAAAATATGGAAACTCTTCCGAATAGTGTAAAAAATATTTTTTTCCAACAGGGTGAAAATCTGAATTTGTTCATTTCAAGTGCCGCTTGGATAGATGAACGATTTATAGTAAACAGCAAATGGTCAGATACCGCAAAGCATTTGGCGGGCACAGAGATATTTCAGGCAGAACTTTTTAGGAAAGAAACTATGGATGCCATTAACAAATGGAGCGATAACAAAACAAACGGAATGATTGATTTGCTTTTGACAGAACCCTTTGACCGACAAGTAATGCTTGCCCTTTTTGGTATAATTTATTTCAGGGGAAGATGGGCTTCCCCGTTTCCGGCAGATAAGACAAGAAAGGAAACATTTTATTTGAATAGCGGTCGGACAGCCTATTCCCAGATGCAGACAAAACAGGTCGATATGATGAACAGGAATCGCGGGCGATTGGATTACATTTCAAATGGTTTTTCGGAAGGTATCCTCCTTCCGTATCATACAAGTAAAAAATTTGAATATGACAGGACAAGTTCATATGATAAGGACATACAAAAACTGATGTGGGATTCGTGCGGGGCTTTGGCATTTATTGCAATTAAACCGAAGGGAAATATCAGCATCAGAGAGGTATACCATCGTTTAGACAATAAAACCGTGAAAAAACTTATGAAGACCAGAAGATATGAAATGATTGACTTAAAACTTCCAAAATTTGAGGTGGTTTTTGATAAGGTGTTGAATGAAAGCTTGATAAACATGGGACTGGCTGAATGTTTTAACATAGAAAGTGCGGATTTTACTTCGATGGGGAAATCCCAGAAAGGTAACAAATTATATATTGAATTGGTGAGACAGAAATCTAAAATCATTGTAAATGAGCAGGGAACCGAGGCGGCAGCAGCGTCAGAATTATTGGGAGCAGTGAGAGCCATTTTGAAGACGAAAATACTATATTTTAATGAGCCGTTTTTATATATGATTATGGATATGAATGCTGAAATACCATTATTTATTGGAATTTTGGATAATCCAGTGAATTGATTGGGGTGAAAACTACAACAGAGATGTTCTTCACTAATTAAAAATATATAATAAATATCAACTAATATCAATTCATTAGTTGTAAATAGTGATTTTTTATGATATGATGAAAAAATGTTAATAAATTGATTTTTAAAAAGAAGAAGAGTAGGAGATGGATATTATAAATCAGGACAAAAATATTAATTTAGAGACCAAATGGGATGATTTTAGATTTGTAGACCTTTTTGCTGGAATAGGCGGAATACGGCTTGGATTTGAGGCGGTGGGAGGTCGCTGCGTGTTTTCTTCGGAATTGGATGAGGATGCCTGTAAAACATATGAGGCAAATTTTGGAGAATATCCTTCTGGTGATATTACAAAGATTGAAGCAGCAGAGATACCGGATTTTGATATTTTACTTGGAGGATTTCCCTGTCAGGCGTTTTCGATTATAGGTAAAAAAGAAGGCTTCGCTAATGAAACATACGGAACATTGTTTTTTGATATTTAAAGAATATTAAAGGAAAAAAAACCGCCCGCTTTTATGCTTGAGAATGTCCGGAATTTAGTCGCACACGATAAGGGCAATACTTTTAGGGTGATAAAATCACATCTTGAAGCACTTGATTATCATGTCTATTCTAAAGTGTTGAATGCATTAGATTACGGCGTGCCGCAAAAAAGAGAAAGAATAATCATTGTAGGTTTTTTAGATGATGTGGTGTTTGAATTTCCTGATCCTATTCCAGAATCAAAAAGAAAAAAACTTGTGGATATTTTGGAAACAAATGTTGACTCCAAATATTATGTGAGAGATACAATCAGAAAGTCACGCCTGGAAAGAATAAAAGACAAGAATTATCCTAAACCATATATTTCACATGAAAATATAGCAGGATCAATTACACCACACCCGTATTCTTCGGCTCTGCGGGCAGGAGCTTCTGCAAATTATATTTTGATTAACGATGAGAGGAGACCCACGGAGCGGGAAATGTTGAGAATACAGGGATTTCCGGATACATACAAGATTGCTCTGTCCTATACTAAAGTAAAGCACCAATGTGGAAATTCCGTTGCTGTACCAGTGATTAAGGCGGTAGCCAAGGAAATGTTAGACTCATTAAAGACCTTTGAAAGGAATAAAAATATGGCTAATAGAGATGATGCGAAGAAAGCTTTAGATGCGGTTATTAAGAAGTCAAGAGTTCATTTGTATAAGCCCATTCAGATTGCTGAAATACTTCATCGGGTGAGAACAGTTGGCGATATTAATCCTCTTGAATTGGAAGATTATCGCACTAGGAGCAAGAAATGGCGTGACGAGATATGCATACTCTTACTTGGTCGGGTTTGTACAAGCAGTGCGCGGTTTCAAGATGATCTATTTAATGATAATGCTGTACCGCCAGTATTTCTTAATGAATTGAGTAAAGAGAATCTTAGAACTGGCGGTGCAGTTGAAGCATATATCTATAGGCAGTTTACAAATAAACATGATCAGCTTTCTGACGCGCTTTTATACTGTCTTGATGCATCGAGTGAAACATTCGATGTAAAGCACTTTATTGATTCTTTTTGGAATGAACCAGGTTTAAAAAGAAGCCTTGATAAGATTTATGAAATAATAGTCTACGCGCTATTCTCAACGCTTGTAGGTGCCCTGAACCTTAAAGTCGAAGTATCGGTGGACGAGAATCATTTTGATGTTTTAAGTGAATTTGAGGATTTCTCAAAAAAAATTATGTGTTTGGATTTTTCGAATCCAACACATCTTCAGGATGCTCGTGTTTATAGGGTGGGGGTAACTAATGCTGCTGACAGGGGACTTGATATGTATTCTAATTGGGGACCAGCTATTCAAATTAAACATTTGAGTTTAGATGTTTCTTTAGCAGAGAATATTGTAAACAGTGTATCCAGTGACCGTGTTGTTATTGTGTGCAAAGAGGCGGAAAAAGATATTATTGTTTCTCTTCTTACACAAATTGGATGGAGGAGCCATATTCAGAGTATTGTAACGGAATCTGATTTAGTGTTGTGGTATGAAAAAGCTTTAAGAGGAAAATATGCAGATATTATAGGAGATAGCCTGATAGAATGCCTGTGTGATGAAATTGCAGAGGAGTTTCCGTCAGTAGATAGTGTACCAGATGTTCTCAAAAATCGTCATTATGAGAATATTTCTGATCCTTTTTGGTCGTGATTATCTATCTTTGGCTTTTATTTTTGCTTGATTTAATTTGGTGCTTTCCCTGATAAAGGTGGAAAAGACAAATGAAAAGATTAAGACAGAGCAGAGAAAGCCATGCTTGCAAAAGAAAAAGAAAAGGGGAGGACATTGACATGAAAATCCCTCCATGTTAGAATTTTTCTATAATTAAAATAGGCAGCGATCCTATTCGGTAGTATTGTATATCAATCCTGCCGGTTTTGCTGCGAAAGGAGAGGGATATGTCATTTAAAGTAGCGTTTATCGGTGCTGGAAGTATTGGATTTACAAGGGGGCTTTTGGCGGATTTATTGACCGTGCCGGAATTTCGCAATATTGAAATCGCCTTTACGGACATCAATCCGGACAATCTTAGGATGGTAACGCAGTTATGTCAGAGGGATATTGATGAGAATGGTTTGTCCATTAAAATTCATGCAACTCTAGACCGCAGAGAGGCATTTGCAGGGGCAAAATATGTGATTAATTGCGTGCGGATTGGAATGCTTGAAGGATTTGCGACGGATGTGGAGATTCCATTAAAATATGGTGTGGATCAATGTGTGGGAGATACGCTGTGCATTGGCGGCATTATGTATGGGCAGCGGGGGATTCCAGCAGTGCTGGATTTTTGTAAGGATATTCGCGAAGTTGCAAGGAAGGATTGTATTTTTCTCAATTATTCTAATCCGAATGCCATGCTGACCTGGGCATGCAACAAATATGGAAAGGTGTCGACTTACGGGCTTTGCCATGGGGTTCAGCATGGGCATGAGCAGATCGCAAAGGCACTTGGACGCGAAAAAAAGGATGTGGATATTATCTGCGCCGGATTAAATCACCAAACTTGGTATATCAGCGTAAAGACGGACGGGGTGGAACGCGTTGGGGAACTCTATGAATTGATGCAGCAGGCAGATTTTGCGAAGGATGAGAATATAAGGCTCGACGTGATGAAAAATTTTGGTTTTTATTCAACGGAGTCCAATGGTCATCTTTCGGAATATTTAATGTGGTATCGCAAACGCCCACAGGAGATGGAAAAATGGATCAATTACAGTTCCTGGATTCAGGGGGAAACGGCTGGATATCTGCGCGTCTGCAAGGAAAGCCGCAACTGGTTTGAGACGGATTTTCCGAACTGGTTAAAAGAACCAGCAAGGCGTTTTACTCCAGAAAATCGCTCCAGTGAGCATGGCAGCTATATTATTGAGGGGTTGGAAACGGGCAGGACATACAGAGGGCATTTTAATGTGATGAATTATGGCACAATCACAAATCTGCCGGAGGAATGCGTGGTGGAAGTTCCTTGTTATGTGGACGGCAGCGGGATCTCTGTCCCAAAGGTCGGAGAGCTGCCGCTTGGCTGCGC
The DNA here is from genome assembly GCA_910585065.1 of uncultured Lachnospiraceae bacterium. GTDB lineage: Bacteria > Bacillota > Clostridia > Lachnospirales > Lachnospiraceae > RGIG4057. Next base: position 10,880 of record CAJUCG010000030.1, on the reverse strand, counting down.
TGCCATTTGTTCCCAGAGCGTATGGGTGCAGAGGCTCTCTGTGGAGGCTGCCGTCCATGCGGATATCAAGCTTTTGTATCAGGCGGCAATGATGGATCCGTTAACGGGGGCGGTATGTACCCCGGATGAGATCCGCCAGATGGTGGATGAGATGTTGATCGCGGGCGAAGAATGGCTTTTGCAGTACCGTGAGGAGATCGGACGGGCGAAGGAGCGATTTGCCCAAAGAAAAGTGCCATACCGCCCGGTAAAAGGATTTACTCTGAAAGAAAAATCGGTGGCGGAGATGGCAATGGAGAAAGCAAAATACCGGGAGATGGCGGCAGCCGCAGCAAAAGAGAAGGTAAGATAGCCAAAATTTAAAAAGAATTTTTAGTGGAATTTCTATAATGCTTTGAATAATTAAAGGCAGAGAGAGCAGATGGATGAACTTTCTCTGCCTTTTAAATCTTTGAATATTTTTCCAAGAAAAAATTTTTTCACAGCAAAAAAAGTTGATTTTACAACATTTTCCTATGGAAAACAGGGGGAAAGACCGATATAATCCAGGGTGTTGTTAGATATATGCAAAGCCCTTTAACAATGGGATTAAAAGAGGGATTGCCGTATAGAAATTTATGGAAGCGGCAGAATGGAAAGGAAAATGAGAGTATCCATATGTGATGATGAAGCGGTGGTGCAGGAATTGATTGCACGTAAAGTAAAGAGGATTTGTACTGAAGCAGAAATTTCATTTTTTACATCGGGGGAGGAGTTGCTTTCGGAGGAGAATTTTGGCGATATCCTGTTTTTGGATATCCGCCTTGCGGGGCAAGATGGGATGAAAACCGCGCGCGCATTAAGGAAAAGGGATAAAAAGACAATCCTTATTTTTGTAACCGCATTTAAGGAATATGTATTTGAAGCTTTTGATGTGGGGGCATTCCATTATCTGGTAAAACCTTTTGACGATGAAAAATTTGCCAAAGTTTTTTCTCTTGCTGTAAAACAGTGGGAGGAAGTAAGAAATTTTAGCGAAAACTGCGGGGAAGAAAGAAGTCGATATTTATTTGTAAAGAAGGGTGGATTATCCACAAAGATATTTTTGGAGGATATTATTTATGCGGAAGTATTAAACCGAAAAGTAACGCTGCACGGGCGGGAAGGTGATCTGGAATACTATGGAAAACTCTCGGAGTTAGAGAAGATGGCGGGGGAGGATTTTTTCCGGTCACACCGGGCGTATCTGGTCAATTTTAAGTACGTGGAACGCTACAGTGCCACGGAGATTGTGTTAGAGAGAGGATGTGCACTGATGGCAAAAAAGAATTATTCTGCCTTTGTAAAAAAATTTATGTGGTATAATCAGCGGAAAAAGAGATAAGAAAAAGCAAGTGGATGATTAAAATGAAATTTACAGTGCAAAGAAAAGAGGGAAAGGGTTGAAAGAGATTGAATTTTATTGGGAGGCGGTATCGAATTTTACCAATATAATAGAGATTGCAATAGAGGGATATTTTTTTTGCCGTTTTGTCCGCCCCTTTTTAAAAAAGCAATATGTGGCAGAATGGACGGGGGCTGTCTATTTTGCCGCAATGTTTTTTCTCTGGCTGCTGCCATGGGAAGTTAAACATTCCGATCTGTGCGGAATGGCAATAGCTTTTGTGGCAATGTATCTGCTTGAGAAGAGAAATTTGGCACAGAAGATATTTTTGTCGGTTACGGGAAGTTTATTTTTTTGGATTGGGTCTGGTTTTGTGTTAATTCCATGGAATGCCTGTTTTGTTTTTGTTCTGATGACCAAGTATATGCAGGAAAGAAAATGGCTTCAGTTTTTTTGCTACGTGGCAGCGGATATTTTGTACTGTGTTTTGCAGGGAATTTTGCTGCATTTTATGGTGAAGCTAATGCATCATATATATGTCCGCAAAGATGAAAAGATGAGCGGGAAAGAGTTGGGACTTTTGCTGCTGCCCCTGTTCTCAGTGCTAGTTGGAAGATTTATTTTGTCGTTCGCGGTGGAGGTCTATCTGATGGATACGGGGGAGTATATCTGGAATGTCCATAAAGAATTTGAGTGGTTAAAAATTGCGTATCAAGTTATTTCATTTTCATCAGTACTCCTTACCGTGGTGATCTACCAAAAAATTCGGAATGGAAAACAGAGGGAGAAGGAAGATGCAATTTTAATTGAGCAGGAGAGACGGCTTGAGGGGCATATTCGCGAGGTGGAACGGCTTTATGGCGATCTGCGGGGTCTGCGGCATGATATGGGCAATCATGTAACAGTGTTGGAAAGTCTTTTTCTAAATCATGAGGAGGAGGAATTAAAGCAGTATTTCAGGAAGCTGAAAGAAGAGTTTTTGCTTGTGGGAGGAGGGTTTTGCGGGTGTGGGGAAGGAAGTGGAAATCCAGTGACGGATATTATTTTGACAGAAAAAGAACGCCAGGCACAGGCGGCGGAAATCGCGTTTGAAAGCAGTTTTCACTATCCGTTAAATGCAGGGCTGAATGCCTTTGATGTCAGCGTTATTCTAAATAATGCCCTTGCCAATGCCTTGGAGGCGGCGAAGACTTCCCAAATGCCCTATGTAAAAATCCGATCGTGGCGCAGGAGGAAAGTCTTTATGATCGAGGTAGAAAACAGTTTTTCCGGAACAATTAGATTTGATGGGGAGGATGGACTGCCAAGAAGCACAAAAAAGGAAGGGGGACAGCATGGTCTTGGTATGGCGAATATTCGAAGAGTGGCACAAAAATATTGTGGGGATGTGGATATTATGCAGGAAGGGGAATCGGTGCATCTGAATGTAATGCTGATATTGGGGGAAGCGGAAAGATAAAGAAAAGTGAAAAAACTCTACAACAAAAAATGGTCTTTTCACAACAGAGCGGTTAAGCAGAAAAGAGAAAGAGCCGAAATAATAAAAGAAGAATACTTGTGAAACTAAGAATAGGAGGATTGGATGATGAGAGTTGATGGAGTTGGAAGGGAAAACATACAGGGGACAAGTCCAATACAGGCAATGGACACAGTGAGCAAAAATTTGCGCACACAGATTGCGAATGCGCAGAAGCAATTGCAGGAACTTGCGGCAAACAAGGAGATGGAGCCGGAGGAAAAGATGGAGAGGCGCAAGGAGATCCAGCAGCGGATCACCGAGTTGAACGCGCAGCTTCGCCAGCACGAGATAGAACTTCGCCATGAAAAACAACAGCGGATGGGAGAGACAAGACAGTCGGAACAGGCGAGAAAACAGGAGGCAGAACAAAGGGTCAAAAATACGCCGGGCGGCAGGCTGAATACAGGTTTGCCGCAGGGAAGTATGGAGGCTATGATCTCGGCAGATCGCGCTGTAGGACAGGCAAAGGTTCAGGGAAATGTGGCTACTGCGATGAAGGGCAGAGCAAATGTATTAAAGAGCGAGATTGAACATTCTGTCAGAGGAGTCGCTGTGGAGAAAAAACAGGAGAGTGTGGCAGATATTGAGATGCGTTTGGAGGAACTTGCAAAGGAGCAGGTGCAGAGTCTGAATCAGGCAGGTAAGCAGATAGATGAAGCCGAAAAGGATGCGCGCGAGGAAAGAAAGGCGGAGGCAGAAAAGCAGGAGGAAATAAACCATACAGGAAAGACTGGCAGGACAGAAGAGCGCGGGAAAGCAGCGGGAGAAATTTTAGATAGAGAAGAAATAGGCAAAGTGGGAAAGAAAGGGGAAGAGATAGAGGAGTACGAAAAGGAAAAGAGTGGAGAAAATACACAGGATAAAAACTTACAGGTGCAGATGTCAGCTTATCGAAAGGTGGATATTTTATTGTAGAGCAGAAAAAAGAAGCTGAAAAGCTTTTAGATCGTCGGAGAGTGACCTGATATCAATATCATTCTCCGGCAATCTTACATTGATTATGAAATTTTACCCCAAGCGCGGATTGATACCAAATTCCCTTCGGTACATCCGATAAAAATGTGCATAATTATTAAAGCCTGCATTGGTGCTGGCCTCAAGCAATCTCTGTCCGCTGCTGTGCAGTTCTCGTGCCAAAAGCAGCCGCTTATAATTTATATAATGATTTACCGTATATCCTGTAACTTTTTTAAAAATACGGCATAAATAATATTTGTTAATATAAAACTTTTC
>CAJUCG010000030.1:0-6755 GCA_910585065.1 uncultured Lachnospiraceae bacterium | reverse complement strand
GACAATTTATCTAGGGTTAACTCTGCGTCCAAATGCCCATTGATATACAATAGAATATCATGGATATGTTGATCTGCTGCAACGGGGATAGTTAATGGCTCATTGATCTGATTTAGCAGATACAAAAATTCCATCAGAACATATTTTGCAATTTCGTAGGCACCCTCTTTTAGATACTGGTTGATCTTCATAAGCAAATGATACATTTCCCGATCTACAATTCTTGCCGGAATCTGGCAGTCCACCCCAAGTGATCGGTTTCGAAAAACTTCCTCTAAGACCGTACAGGAATTATCCTTAAAAAATGCTACTGGAATATGGATAACCACGCGCTCATATTTTTCCGGAGAAAGAAAATAGTTGTGGTGCATCTCCAGCGGGCGTGCAATATAGAGATCGTGGGGATGGGAGCGATAGATATTTCCCTCAATATGAAATTCTGCATTGCCCGCCAGAAAAAGTACGATCTCGTAGCGGTCGTTGTGGTTGTGAAGCTGAAATTCATCATCATTTCTAGGGGTGTTGTTTATTGTATACACATAGTCATAACCATAGTGATGTTCGCTGTCATAAAAAGCGTTGATAATTTCGTCTACCATTTTTTCCTCCTCCTTTTCCCGTATTATAAAACATAAAATCAAGATACGCAATGTTTTTGCCAATAAACGCACAGAAAAATTGCTGTCAGAGAGGTAAAATAATAATATGAGTAGTAAAAAACTTATAAATGGAGGCGTAAAATGAATTTTTGTCTGAAAAGAGGGCAGCAGTGCAGGATACGGATGGATGGGCGCGAAGCGGACGCAGTGAAGATTGCCGTCACTAATCTGGTAAATGATCTGAAAAATGCATTGGATGTAACCGCAGAAATATTTCTGAATACGGAAAATGAAAGGGCAGATAACAAAAACGATACCCCAAAAAAAGAAGAAATTTCCCAAATTGCAGAGATTTTTGTTGGCACAGTAAATATATCCGATTTGATTGGGAAATCCCTTGATTTTTCAGGGCTGTATGATGAGACAGGGAATCTGAGGAAGGAAGCGTATCTGCATAAAATTTCTTCGGGAAGACTGGTTATTGCAGGAAGCGACAGGCGCGGAACGATCTACGGGATCTATGACTTTTGTGAGTCCATCGGTGTGTCCCCATGGCATTTTTGGGCAGATGTGTCTGTGCAAAAAAGAAAGGAATTCGTATTAGAAAAAGACTATACAAAGGCAGATTACCCTTCAGTGGAATACCGGGGAATTTTTATCAACGACGAGGAGGAACTTGAAGCCTGGGTACAAAATTATATGGGGGAGCAAACGATAGGAGTAAAGACCTATGAGAAGGTGTTTGAACTATTGCTGCGTTTGAAAGCAAACTATATCTGGCCGGCAATGCATGTCAATTCCTTTAATTTAACACCAGAAAATGGGGCGTTGGCGGATCGGATGGGCATTGTAGTCGGGACTTCCCACTGCGATATGCTGATGCGCTCTAACAACAGGGAGTGGAGACCGTGGGTTCAAAAGAAGGGGTATACGGATGCGGTTTACGATTATTCCATTGAGGGGAGAAACAGGGATATCCTGCGGGAATACTGGCAGGAGAGCGTGGAGCAGAACCAGGATTTTGAGGTGTGCTACACGCTTGGAATGCGCGGTATCCATGACTCAGGGTTTGAGACGAAAAATTTAGAGGGAAAGACAAAGGAGGAAATTAAAAAAGCCAAGATTGCATTGTTGGAGAAGATTATTGCTGACCAGCGTGAAATTCTGAAAAATACACTTAAAAATGAGGCGATGATGACCTTTATTCCCTATAAAGAAGTACTAGAATTGTACGATGGCGGTCTTAGTGTGCCGGAAGACATGACGTTGGTCTGGGCGAATGACAATTATGGTTATATCCGCCGTTATCCTTCCGAGAAAGAAAAAAAGCGTAAGGGCGGGAATGGAATTTATTACCATAATTCTTACTGGGCACCGCCAAGCATGTCCTATGTATTTTTCTGCTCCATTCCATTAGCGCATACGAGAAATGAGTTAAAAAAAGCGTGGGATGAGGGAATTCGCAAGTTGTGGGTGCTAAACTGCGGTGCGATAAAGCCACTGGAACAGGAAATCACTTTTTTTCTGCGCTTAGCGTGGGAGATTGGAAAGTCGGGTGCGGTGACAGAGGATGTGGAAGCCTTTGTCGAGGAATGGATTGATAATACCTTTACAGGAAAAATTGGAAAACAAGTGTCCCGTCTGCTAAACGATTTTTCCCAGCTAACCAATGTGCGCAAGATTGAAAATATGGATTATGATGCTTTTTCACAGACCGCATACGGGGATGAGGCGGCGGCGCGCATTCATCGCTATGAGGAGCTATTTTCACAGGGAAATCTGCTGTATGAAACGCTTCCGAAGGAGGAGAGGGATGCCTTTTTCCAGATGGTATTGATGAGGATTCATGCTGCTTATTTTACAAATCTTGCATATTACTGTGGGGATAGAAGCACATTGATGTATATGCGCGGCAATATGCAGGCAGCGGCTTTTTATACGGAAAAATCTAGGGAGGCGGAGGATGCACGCAGACGGCTGCTGCACTACTATAATCATGTGATATGCAGCGGAAAATGGAATGGTATTCTGAATCCGGAAGGTTTTCCGCCGCCGCGTGCCGCGATGATGCCTGTCTGCACACCACCGCTAAAAATCGAGGGCGCGCCTTCTATGCGTATAGATCTCTGGAATGATGATAAGGAACTCTGCTTTTCTACGCCAAGGGAGAAATGGATTGAGATTGGCAATACGGGAAAAGAGGAATTTGAAATAAAAATACAGGCTCCGGAATGGGTTGTACTCTCAGAGAATCGGGCGATCGTCCGCACAGAAAAGAGAATCCTCGTAAGTGTGTCAGATCTTTCTATAGATCGCGAGGGAGAGATTGTAATAGAGGGAATAAACAGTTTGCGGCGTATTCCGGTCAAAATTAAATCGGGGGAGATAAAAGGGGATTGTGCAGTGGAGGAGGATGGGCTGATTGTTTTGGAGGGTGATGCATTCCAAAACAAAAACATAAAGACGGGCGAACCGGCCTCCAATGATTTTAAGCTGGTGCAAAGACTTGGTCGCATACAGGGAAATTTAGTGGAAGTATGCGCGCAAAGAGAAGTGGATGATGCGGGAAGTTCGATGCCTGGGGTACAGCCTTTGCGCTATTGTTTCACCGTGTACAGCAAAGGAGAATTTTTGTTGGAAATCCATCGTTTTCCATCGCTGAATTCGATTGGAAAACTTCGTATTGGCATATCGCTGGATATGGAACCAATACGGATTGTGGAGTCTTTTTCCAACGATGAATGGCGAGGAAATTGGAAGAAAAACGTACTTGACAATGTGGATCGCCTATACTTAAATCTCTCCGTCCCGGAAGGAATACATCAATTGAATCTATGGGCAGTTGATAAGTATTTTTCCTTTTCACGTATGGTACTTTACACAAAGCCTCGGAAGGAGAATAATCTGGTAGGGATCAGGGGAGCGCAGCCGCTGCCCGCAGAATGGGAGATAGGTGCATGGTGTGACCAATTTTATGGAAAATATAAACTGCCGCCCCGACCGGTATTTTGCGCACCTCTTAAAAATAACAGGGATGGTCTTATTATAACCGATCGGATATTACAAGAAAAATGTGAAAAGAAGGTAGAACCAGACTGGTATTTTGAGCAGGGGAGGAAAATTTTTGCGGAGACGGATGGGAGAATCTGGATTGATGCCGCATCCGCATTAGCGGGAAGCGAGTACGCATGGCTGGGTTTTGGCGGGGACAATGAATTATGGTGCCATTGCAGCAGCGAATCGTTTGATCGTAGCGGGCTTGCAATGTATATTAGAAAACCGGAATTAAGATGGAAGATATCGGACGCACCGAGTTTAAATTATCGTATCCGGTGTGAGGGCGGCAAATATACGCTGTGGCTTTTGTCCAAGTTTAACTCGTGGGAGGAAGGATTTTTTGGCATCGGGGTGGACGGGGAGAACATCCCGGAAGATAAACTCTACGCAAATGGAAATTTGTGGCGTTATGAGGCGGAACAGGTTTACCGTTTTGTGCCAGCCGCGCAAATCGAGCTGGAAAAGGGAGAACATACAATCCATATCTTTGCCCGTTCGTCGGGGATGAGATATGACCGGTTCTGTCTGATTTCGCTATCTGCAAAAGAGGCATCGCTAAATTAAAGCGATGCCCCAGATATTGCGGATAAAAATAGACTTGTATTCTGCAAGGTTAATCGGGTTTCCTTAATTCAGCTTTTCATTTTTAGCGAAAAGTGAATATTGTATTAAACACGGTTTTGATTGGCTCTTGATTTCTCTTTCAAGACGGTTTACAATAGAAAAAAAAGGGCGGGGAAAATTTTCCTTGCAGAAATGAGGGCTTTATGAAGCAAAAACTGGATCGGACGCTGGGGATGTACTCCGCGCTGATGATCAGCATCGGCACGATGATTGGCTCCGCGATCTTTGTCTTAGCGGGAACAAGCTATCAGACGGCGGGATCGGGCGCGTCCTTAGCGATTTTCTTAGCGGGGATCGCCGCTGTTTTTACGGGTCTGTCCTTTGCTGAGCTTGTGACTGTGGTGCCAAAGGCGGGAGGGGGCTATGTCTATGTGAAGGAGGCAACAGGGAATAATATTGTCGGTTTTATCTGCGGCTGGGGTTTCTGGCTTGGCTATGCGATGTCCTGCGGCTTGTTCGCATTAGGGTTTGGCAATTTTGTCCACTATATTTTTCCGTTTATCCCGCAGATGGCAACAGCATATGTGCTGGTTGTCTATGTTGCGTTTACCAATATCCGGGGGACGAAAAGTTCCGGAACTCTTCAAAATATTATCACGACGGTGTTAGTTGCCCTGCTGATGCTCTATGTTATTGTAGGTGTGTTCCATATTGATATGGGGAATCAAAAACCGTTCACCCCGTTTGGAATGTCCGGGGTATTTAACGCGATGGGTTTTTTATATATGACTTATATCGGCTACGGGCTGATTACGACGGCAAGTGAGGAAGTGATTGAACCAGAAAAAACCATTCCAAAGGCGATCTTGATCTCCATTGCCGCCGTGATTGTGATTAAGACCTCCGTGTTTTTTATTGGGAGCGGTATCCTGCCATGGAGTGAATTGGTGCCGGAAGTTACGGATACACCAATGATTGACACGGCGATGAAGATCGGAGGAAAATTTGGCGGGTATCTTTTTGCATTTGCGGGGATTTTGGCAACACTTTCTTCCATTAATACAGCAGTGATGGCTTCTTCGCGCACATCGTTTGCAATGGCGCGCGACAATCGGCTTCCGGGGATTTTTAAGACCGTGAACCGCAGGACGAAGACACCTGTGTTTTCAATTATTGCAACTTCAGTGATTGTTGTGATTGCCGTTTCCATTCGAGATCTGGAGCATATCTCGACAGTAACAAGTATTTTTTCGCTGACAGGCTACAGTTTAGTCAATGTAGCACTGATTATTTTCCGCAAAAAGAGACCTGAATTGGAGCGCAAATTTCGGGTGCCATTTTTTCCGGTTACCCCGCTTCTTGGCATTGGGGTGAATCTATTCTTGATTTTTCAGCTTGCCATTTCAGATTTTATCGCGCTTGCGATCGCGCTCGGTGTGATTGCCGCGGGGGTACTGTATTATTATCTGATTATGCCAAAGTTAAAATATGCGACAAAAGGGATCGCGACAATGGATATTCCGGCTATTCGTGAGGACAAAAATGCCGATCGGAAAAACGAGATTATTATTCCGGTATCAAATCCGAATACGGCGGAGGGGCTTTTAAATTTTGGGCGGGTGATCGCCGCGGCGGAGAGCAGCACAACAGTGATTCCGGTCAAGGTCAATGTTGTCCCGGATAATTTGCTGACAATCTCGGATTACGAGGCGATGCAGCAGACGCTGAGCGGGGATGAGGAAGTGATTTCTCTGCTGAAAAGATATGAGGATGAGCCAGGAATAAAGCCAGTGTTAATCCATTCAAGGGATGCGTTCCATGCGATTATGAGTGTGGTACATAAGGATAAGAATCCTCTTGTACTGATGGGCTGGCATGGTGCGGGTCTGATAAAATATATGCATGGAAATATCACATACCGAATGCTGCAGGAAGCACCGGCGGATGTTGGGCTTTTACGCATTTATCAGGGGAAAATGACCGCGCAGGAAAACGGAAAGGAAGCACAAAAATCTGTTTCCAAAAAAGAGGCGGTCATGCCAATGCAGTTTAAACGGATTCTCTTTCCTTATGGAGGTGGAAAATATTCCCAAATGACAGCAAAAGTGGTTAATCGTATTGCAAAAGCCTACAGCGCAACGATCACGCTGCTCCATGTGATTGATCATGGGGAGGATAAGGCAGAAACGGAAAAATATTTGCAGGCTTCCGCGAAACGCTTTGATCAGCCGATCAAGATTATGGTTTGTGAGGGCGCGTTAGTTGAGAAGGTGGTGGAGTTTTCCGAGCAGTATGATCTTGTGGTGATGGGTGCTTCGCTGGACTGGGGAATCCAGGAGATGGTGACAGGACTGCGCACGGATCGCGTAATGGATCTGGCAAAATGTTCCGTACTGATTATTAAAAGCTATGATTTGTTCCTGCAAAAGAAGCGGGTACGCGGATTTTTGCACCGGACAAAAAGGGCGATCCACCAGTAGAAATTATCGATGGAGCTGTCACATTTTGAATGTGGCAGCTTTTCTATGTGCAGGC